>NZ_JAJUFJ010000016.1:0-44503 GCF_029266045.1 Caproiciproducens galactitolivorans
AAAATACAGGTACGTGAAAATGTCGGCCGCCGACAGGCTCCCGCCCGGGTGTCCTGACTTTGCGTGGTACACACCTTCAACCACGCCACGCCTTACTTTACAGGCCAGTATTCGCAGTTCCTTCTTTTCCATGTTGTTCATGAATTCTCCTCCTGTTTATTAATAGTTGGCCTTTTTATAAATTTCATAGACATCCTTGCCGTCAAGCTTTTTAAATCCGCCGATCGTGCGTTTTCCGTGGAACACGCAGCTATCCGCCAACTGACGAAGAACATCGTCGCTCTGCGCCCCGATACCCAGCTGCGTAAAACAGGTCGGCATTTGGAGCGAAGCAAAATAAGAAACCATTTGGGCAATCGCCGCCTTCACAGTT
This sequence comes from Caproiciproducens galactitolivorans, assembly GCF_029266045.1. Taxonomy (NCBI): domain Bacteria; kingdom Bacillati; phylum Bacillota; class Clostridia; order Eubacteriales; family Acutalibacteraceae; genus Caproiciproducens; species Caproiciproducens galactitolivorans. The sequence goes on from NZ_JAJUFJ010000016.1 coordinate 374, forward strand.
TCCTCGGTACCGCTCTTTCGGATTCCCCAAACCTTGTCCGCGAAACGCACGAAGCGCTCGGGTTTATCGCGCCAGCAATAGGCAGCCCAGGAGCCCCATACGGTCGAGAGGCTCGCGCCGTGCGCAACGTCAAAACGGGCGCTCAGCTCGTGGCCAAGCTGATGGGGCGCGAAATCCGTTACGGCGCCGAGCCCGGTCAGCCCGTTGTGCGAAAGGCTTCCGCACCACATCAGTTCACTCATCGCGTCGTAATCGTGTGGATTTTCATGTGCGATTCTTCCATTCTTTATGACAACCCGCAGAAGGGATTCGGCGATTTCATCCGTAATCTCATTTCCCTCTGTCGGTGTAAAATAGCGATCAAGCGTATGCATCATGATGTCGACGATGCCGCAGGAAACCTGAAAAGGAGGAAGCGAATAGGTCAGTTCCGGATTCATAATGGCAAACCGGGGGCGGTTGAACGGGGTGTTCAGCCCCCTTTTTACGCCCAGCTCCATATTCGTCAGCACAGCCGAATCGCTGGTTTCGCTTCCGGCTGCGGAAATAGTCAGCACCGCGCCGACGGGCATGGATTTCGTAAGCTCCTTTTCACGCGTCCAGAAAAGCCATAAATCCGTATCCGGGTTCGCCACGCCGTGCGCGACCGCTTTCGCCGTATCAATCACGCTTCCGCCGCCGACGCCAAGGAAAAAGTCCGCACCGAAAGCAATCGCTTTGGCAACCGCATCGCGCGCAAAGGACACGCGGGGGTTCGGCTGGACTCCTCCAACCGTCAGAAAAGGCAGGCCCGCCTTTTTGAGGGTCTGTTCCACTTTTGCGATCAAGCCGCTCCTCACCGCGCTTCCGCCGCCGTAAAGAACCATAACGCGTGTGCCGCCGTGCTTTTTAATTTCATCCGCTACCTGAAGCTCGGAATCTTTTCCGAAGATGACTTCCGTAGGGGAATAAAATGTAAAATTCTTCATCTGCAAGACCCCTTCGTTAATCGCTGATATCATTTTACACCATTTTTGAAATGTGTCAAATGTTTGAATCCCCACACCAGTTTATTTAAAAAATATTATGCGCAACTCAGCAGTTCCGGATTCGCATGAAGCAAAAAGCAGGAGTTATGACACTAAAAAGAGAAAAATTCCAATAATAACAGCCGTCCGATAAATTTGCGTTTAAAGGACGGCCGTACACACTTTAATGGAGCCAGATAATGGATAATACCGCAATCAGAATCCCGAGAGCCATGCCGGCGATCACTTCCGTGGGCGTATGCCCCAGCGATTCATTCAGCCCCGTAAGCATATGTTCAAAATATTCGTCACCTTCCGGCAGCTCGTACCGGTGCTTTTTCAGATAAGCCTGTATGGAATTAATCGCTTTCGCTTGCTCACCGGCCGCGTGCCGGACGCCCATGGCGTCGTACATAACAATCACAGCCAGCGTAAAGGCAAAGGAAAAGTAAGGAGATGAAAGGCCGTATTCGTGGGCGGTTCCAACCGCTACGGAACAAACGAGTGCGGAGTGCGCACTTGGCATCCCCCCCGCGCCGGAAAGTGTTTTGAAATCGATCCGCTTGTTGCGGAAAATAAAAATCAAGGATTTAATTGCCTGCGCGGCAATCCATGAAACAACGCCAATCGTAATCAAGTAATTAAAAGTAAGAATTTTATAGATCATCGAACCCCATCTTTCCCTTTATATGCCGGGCGGCGAATTGACATTTAAAAGTGTAATTCATTATACCATTTCCAATGTTATAAAGCAAAATGATTTTCCGGTTTTTTAATATTTTATGACAAAAAAGAGCATATCGGCAAATGATATGCTCTTCGGCTTATTGCTCTTCACTATAGTCCGCCGGTTTAATGCCCCTGTGCGGAACAGGCGTGGAAAAAACGATCTGCGTCTGCGTATGCCCAAATTGCTGCAACTGCCCCACAAAGGTGTCCAATTCCACCGTGCTGGGGAATGCAACCTTGATCAGCATGGAATAATTCCCCGTGATGCAGTTGCATTCAATCACATTGGGACATTTCTGGATAAACGGATAAAATACTACTTTTTCACTTGGGGCAACTTCAAGGTTAATAAAGGCCATGATATGGTACCCCAGCTTAACATAATCGACGGAAGCGGTGTAACCCGTAATGATTTTCAGCTTTTCCAGCCGTTCCAGCCGTGCCGAAACCGCCGGGGCGGACAAAAACACCTCCTGCGCCAGTCTTTTAATGGATATTCTCGCATTGGACTGCAGCAGTTCTATCAATTTCCTGTCGATTTTATCTAGCATTCTCTATATCCCCCGCAACGGGAACAGCCGGCTCTCCTTTCAGCCGGCTGAACCTAGCTTATTTAAAATGTTCCGGACGGCTGCCACTTTCCTTTCGTCCGTTCGGAATATGGCATACTCGCTCATAACCGGAAGTCCCATGCTCACACCCTGTTTCCGGTATGTCATGGCGCTGTCGAGCGTCGCCTTCCCCGACATATGGAAGGACCGCGCACCGGTTTCTTTAGCGAGCACTTCGACATTTTCCGCGCCGACGCCGCCACCGATTAAAATATCGATTTTCCCGTCCGCTTCCTTTACAAGGCTTGCAAGCAGTTCCCGTCCTTCGTAACTCGAATTCTTCTGTCCAGAGGTTAGTATGGTCCGCACGCCGAGCTTTTCGGCAGCACGAAGCATCTGGAACGGGTCGCGGCAAACGTCAAATGCGCGGTGGAGCGTAACCGGCCTGTCCCCGGCCGCGTCCATCAAAATGCCCATCCGCTCCAAATCCAGATTGCCGTCTGGCTGAAGGACGCCGATCACGATGCCGTCCGCTTCGTTTTCGCGGAACATTTCAACATCTTTTTGAACAATGTTAAATTCCTCATCCGTGTAACAAAAGTCGCCGAAGCGCGGCCGTATCAAAACATTGACCGGAATGGAAACCTTTTTCTTTACCGCCAAAAACAAATGAATATCCGGCGTGGTTCCCCCGATGATCAAATTTCCGCACAATTCCAGCCGGTCGGCCCCGCCCGCCTGCGCGGCGACCGCGGATTCTACTGAATCCACACAACATTCCAGTAAATAATTTTTCACAGTTACATACATCCCTTTTTATCCGTTGCCTATGCGGCAGAATTCCTACCGGCATCATTTTGCCTCCCGCCAAAGGCAGGAGGCAGTTTCCATTTTCCGTATGTAAGCTATTTTAACCCTCAATCCTGAAATCGTCAACCCCGGATATTGGGCCGGGTCATTGCCATGGGATTCAGAATATTATCCAGCATCTGCTTGGGCAGAAGGCCTTTCTCTAAAACGATGTCCTCCACATTTTTGCCGGTTTTCAGCGCAAGCTTGGCAATTTCGGCGGATTTCCGGTAACCGATGTAAGGGCACAGGGCGGTCGCAATCCCGACGCTTTGCCCGAGAAGCTGCCTGCAACGCTTTTCGTTTGCGGTAATGCCGGACACGCAGTTGTCCACAAAGGTTCTTACACCGTTTTCCAGTGTGGTCAAGGATTCAAATAAATTGTAAAACAGCACCGGCTCAAACGCGTTCAGCTCCATCTGCCCGGCTTCCGCAGCCATAGTGATCGCCATATCGTTGCCAATAATATTAAACGCAATCTGCGACACAACCTCGGGAATGACAGGGTTTACCTTGCCCGGCATAATGGAAGAACCATTCTGCTTCGCCGGCAGGCTGATTTCCGCAATGCCTGCTTTCGGCCCACTGGAAAGCAGGCGCAAATCGTTCGCCATTTTGGAAAGATCCACCGCACAAGTTTTCAGCGCGTTGGAAACAGCCACAAAGCCGTCCAGATTCTGCGTGGCATCGATCAAATCGTCCGCCTGCCGGATTTCGATCCCGCTGAGCTTACGAAGGTTTTCAACAATGTGTTCCAGATAGGAGGGACTGACATTGATCGCCGTTCCGACAGCGGTTCCGCCCATATTCACGGCGCGGATTTCCCCCTCGGCTTTTTCCAGGCGCCGGATGTCGCGGTCGACAACGGATGCGTAAGCGTGGAACGACTGGCCAAGCCGGATGGGGACGGCATCCTGAAGCTGGGTGCGCCCCATTTTCACGATGCCGTTGAATTCGACTCCCTTTTTCTTTAACACGTCGCTCAGCCGTTTCAACTGGGCGATGACCTTCGGCATCAGCATCAGCGCCGTCAGCTTTCCGGCGGTCGGGAATACGTCGTTGGTCGACTGGGACATATTCACATGGTCATTCGGATGCACGACCGTGTAATCACCCTTTTTCCCGCCCAGAATCTCGATAGCCCGGTTCGCAATAACTTCGTTTGCGTTCATATTTGCCGAAGTCCCTGCGCCACCCTGAATCGGGTCAACGATGAACTGGTCGTGCCATTTGCCCGCAAGGATTTCATTGCAGACCTTTACTATGGCGTCCGCTTTTGTCCGGTCGAGCAAGTTCGCTTCACAGTTGGTAATCGCGGCCGCTTTTTTAATCTCGGCCAAACTATTTATAAAACAATCGTTCATCCGTAAGCCGGTGATGGGGAAATTCTGTTTTGCCCTTAACGTCTGAACCCCATAATAGGCTTCCTCCGGTACTTCCAAGCTGCCAATCGAATCGCTTTCGATTCTTGTTTTCATTTTTTTGCCTCCTCCAATACATTCCGAAACACAACATAACTTTTGCTATTAGAGGATAGCACCGGAGAATCCACACGTAAATACATACCGGCAAAATGAAAATTAAATATGGAAACAGAACCTGAAAGTTAACAAAAATAAGTTTTTCTGCAATATACTTTCTTTTTCAACTTGTTTTCCTGCCCGTTTTTCCGGCGGGATTTACTTATCCTGGTACTCCTGCTCGCAGTAAATGCAGCGGTAGCGCTGTGTTCCGTCCTGCGTAAGGCGGAATACATGATCGATCTCCTCTTCAATGCTGGTAATGCAACGGGGGTTTTTGCATTTAATCACATTGGTCAGGGTTTGGGGAAGAACCAACTTCTTCTTTTCAATAATCTTCCCGTTATCAATAATATTAACGGTAATATTGTGGTCGATGAACCCAAGCACGTCGAGGTCGACGTCGGTGGTTCCTTCGATTTTAATAATATCCTTTTTTCCGAGCTTATTGCTCTTGGCATTTTTAATGACCGCAACGCAGCAATCCATTTCGGACAGCTTCAGCAAATCATAAATTTTCATACTGCTTCCCGCGCGGATATGGTCCAGTACAATTCCTTTTTCCAAGCTGTCGATATTAAGCATGTTCTACCTCCAAAAGCGTCATCATTAGTGCCATTCTAACGTACACTCCGTTTTGAACCTGATCAAAATAGGCGGCGCGCGGGTCGTCGTCCACTTCCAGCGCAATTTCGTTTACGCGCGGCAGCGGATGCAAAATCGCCATATCCGGCTTTGCATTCTTCATTTTCGCCATTGTCAGAATATAGCTGTCTTTTAAGCGGATATAGTCTTCCTCATTAAAGAAGCGCTCCCGCTGAACCCTTGTCATATAAAGGATATCGAGCTGCGAAATCACGTCCTCGATATTTTCGACTTCCTCATAAGGAATATTCTTTTCTTTGAGGACATTGTCGATTATGTAGTCCGGCACCCGCAGTTCCTCCGGGGAAATCAGCACAAAGCGGACGCCCTCGTACCTTGATAAAGCCTTAATTAAAGAATGAACCGTCCGGCCAAATTTCAAATCGCCGCACAGTCCAATGGTTAAATGATCCAGCCTGTGCTTTTTCGCACGGATGGTCATTAAATCTGTTAATGTCTGGGTCGGATGCTGATGCCCGCCGTCGCCGGCGTTAATAACCGGAATTTTGGAATACCGGGAAGCCCTTAACGGGGCGCCCTCTTTCGGATGACGGATTGCGCAAATGTCGGCATAACAGGAAACGGCCCGAATCGTATCGGCAACGCTCTCCCCTTTCGCAGCGGAACTGCTGTTTGCAGAAGAAAAGCCTAATACACTGCCTCCCATGTTCAGCATTGCGGATTCAAAGCTTAACCGGGTGCGTGTACTAGGCTCGTAAAATAAGGTTGCTAATTTTTTCCCCGAACAGACTTGCGAATACTTTTTTGGATTTTTTGAAATATCATCGGCTAAATCCAATAGCATGTCAATTTCCTGCACGGATAGGTCGAGTGGATCGATCAGATGTCTCATTTTTACCTCCATCATCTTCAAATTGCGTCCGGATGCCCGAAAAGAAGCACACCCTGAAAAATTCAAAGTGTGCTGCTCAGTCATGAACCGGAATGGTTTTTGTTTTATAGTATACGCTAGCGCGCCGCCGATGTCCATTGTAAGAACTTATAAAATATGCCTCCAACTCACCGACAACACTTGTTTAGAATAACGGAGGTCGGGGAAAACACGATTATACCGTCTGATCCCTCCGTTCGCCCTGTCAAAGCGCTTTGACAACCGGGAAGGTAACCGCACAGGGCCGGGCAGCTTGTTTTGGCTGTCCGGCCCTGTCGGATTGAGTGTATGATTATCTGTGTCCCCGAAAGCGGGCATGCGTAATTACAGGTTTTCCCGGCAAAAATCGCCGATTGCTTTTATATCCTGCTCCTCATTCTTTCCGGACACCGCAATTTCAATGGTGTCCCCTTCCTTTACGCTCAAAGCCATAATCGAAAAAAGCTTTTTTGCATTCGCACTCTTTCCGCCACAGGTAATAATAATTTCCGAATCAAGCTCCTGTGCGCATTTCGCCAAAAGCCCTGCCGGCCTTGCATGCAGGCCGTCGGTAGCGGTGATGGTATATTGTATTGTTTTCATCTTTGTTTTCCCCTTTGCGTTGCTGTTTTACTTTAATTTTTATTTTTCATATTGGACAACAACGGTTTCTCCCGCTTTTGCGTCCCCTGTCTGCAGGGACAGATTTTTCAGGTCTGTAAGGTTGGTCACGATACAGGGAGAGGCTGTACTGTAGCCCTGTTCTTTAATGAATTCCAGATCCATGTTCATCAGCTTTTGTCCAGCCTGGACATGATCCCCCTGCTTTATATGGCAGCAAAATCCCTTTCCCTTCAACTCAACGGTATTGATGCCTAAATGAATGAGCACTTCCGCCCCGTCGTCGCCCTCAATACAAAGGGCGTGGTAAGAATGCGCAATGTTGACCACCTTACCGGCTACCGGCGCGACCACTTCCCCGTTTTCCGGAAGAATCGTCACACCGTCCCCCAGAACCTTCCCGGAAAAGACGCTGTCGGGCGTTTCCGAAACAGGAACCGCCTTGCCGGTTAGTGGGGCTAAAATTTCGAACTTCTTTTTCTTTCTTGTAAATAATCCCATAGGAACCTCCAGTGATATATTCTGCACAAACCCGTTGATTGAAACGGAAAAGTCGGCGGGCGTGCTTCCGACCGGAGCCAGAAGCATTCCCCCGCCGCTGTGATTTTTAACTTATTCGACTAGGCGCTGCTTTACGCAAGGAATTTTTTCATTGCGTTAACCAGCATTTCCGCCTTTGTACCAACGATAACCTGCGTTACCTGATTTCCTGCTTTCAGCAGGCCCGAAGCGCCAAGGGACTTGAATGCCGTTTCATCCAGTTCCTTGTTGCTTTGCAGAACCAGGCGGATTCTCGTAATGCAGGAATCAATCTCCTTAATATTCTCCGCACCGCCGAGCGCCTCTATGTATTGCTTCGCCAAATTATCAAAGCCCTGGTCCTCCACAAGCTTTGCAAAGTTAGCCGTTTCGTTGTCGTCCTCGCGGCCGGGTGTTTTCAGGTTGAACTTCTTGATAAAGAACACGAACAGGAAGAAATAAATAACCGCAAACACAAGACCGACCGGAATAATCATCCACCCGTTGCGCGCTATGTTCCAGTTGAGCAGGTAGTCTGTCAAACCGGCCGAGAAAGCAAAGCTGTCGTGAATGCCCAGCGCACTGCAGACAACGAGGGATACGCCCATTAACACCGCATGGATCAAGTACAGAACCGGAGCAAGGAACATAAACATAAATTCAATCGGCTCGGTAATACCCGTTAAGAAAGCCGTAAGGGCAACGGAGAAAAGGGCGCCGCCAACAGCGGTTTTGTTTTCTTTCTTCGCGCATACGTACATTGCCAGAGCCGCCGCGGGCAGAGCGAACATCATAATCGGGAAGAAACCGGCTGTAAAATGACCGCCAGTTGGGTCGCCGGCAAGGAAACGGTTGATATCGCCATGAACGACTGTTCCGTCCGGTTTTGTAAAATCGCCAAACTGGAACCAAATCGGCGTATTAATTACGTGATGCAGCCCCAACGGGATGAGCAGGCGGTTAAGGAAACCGTAGATGAATTCACCCGGGCCTTTGCTTGTAAGCATCCAGTTTGCCGCCGCGTCAAGCCCCTTCTGAACAGTCGGCCAGATCACGCCTAAAACAGCCCCCACGGCAAGGGAGGCGCCGCCGGAAACGATCGGGACAAATCTTCTGCCGCCGAAAAATCCGAGCCAATCCGGAAGCTTCGTATCCCTGAACCGGTTATAGAGCAAACCGGCAATAATACCGGCGATAATCCCGCCGAAAACCGCCATGTTGATTTTGGTCAGATCCTTTGGTAGTCCGCCCTCCGGCAAGAAGATGGTATGTACCTGTAAAGCATAGTTTACCGCCTGGCTGGATTCGGTAAGAATATAATAGCAGATTGCGCCGGCTAAGCCCGCCGCGCCGTGGTTGTCTTTTGCAAGGCCTACAGCAATGCCGATCGCAAACAGCATGGGCAGATTGTCGAACAGGACTCCGCCCGAGTTTTGAATAAACGGGATGTTGAGCAAATCCGGCTGCCCAAAACGTAAAAGAAGACCAGCAACAGGAAGTACCGCGATTGGTAACATCAATGATTTACCAAGCTTTTGAAATGCCGCTAAAACCTTTTGCATTGTTTTTCCCCCTAATAATAAATATTTTGAATCGAGCTCCCTCGATTAGGTTACGAGTTGCTTAAGCTTTTCAATATCCGTCGCTATGAAAGCAACCGCATCGCCGCAAAGACGGATATCCATCTCCTTTTCGATCACCTCTGCAACCTTTGAAGCCATCGCATACGAATCGGTCATGCTGAGCTTTACCTGCTGGCTTATCTTCATGGTGATCGGTTTTTGATTGGCGGTTAAGGTAACAAGGCAGTGCACGGAAAGCAGAAAACTTTTGGCGGGCGCGTGTGCCTTATCCAGTTTTTTCCCGAGCATGGCGCCGACCATATCCAGAATTTCACTATACACCCTTGTATTTTTTATGGTTGTGCGTATGTGTTTGTTTCTGCGGGCGGAACAAAGATGCAGCGCAATAAAACCCGTTTCCCCGTCGCCGATTTCAATGCCGATGCGTTCCTTTATGATTTCCGCGGCGATCTGTGCTATTTCATACTCTTTACTGTAAAGAATAGAAATTTCCCCAATGAAGGGATTGTCAATCGGCAACCCCATTTGCAGACATTCGATCGCAAACGTAATATGATCGAGTAAAGCGCCAAAGAGTTTTTCGTTTTGAATCCCTAGTTTTTTGCGTGCAATTTCAACAATCTCGCGGGTTATCTGTTCTACCTTCGCTTCTTCCAAACTGAGCTGCCTGAGCTTACTTTCGCTCCCGCTGCTGTCCAGGATGTAAAACATTTTCTGTTGCGCTGTATTTTCATCCACAGTATCTCCCGGCCTTTTTCCAAAACCGATGCCTTTGCTCATCAGAACGATCTGGCTGCCATCCGGCTTTTTAGCAAGAACCGCATTGTTGTTCAATGCCTTAATCACTTTCAAGCCCATTTCGGGAGCCCCCACATCTTTCAATTTTTCATAGCATTCCCCATCTTGACGATTCAGCTTCAACCCCCCCTCAAAGCATAAAAAGGCATAAGCAGTCAGCCCCCTACAAAAAGGAGATCTGAAAGCTTATGCCTGATCGAATCAGTTACATACTTCAATTTTCTCTTATTATAATTAGTTCCTATGCAATTGTCAATATGTTATGAAAATTTTTCTTTCTATAGTTATTTTTATGGAAATTAATTCTCCTTTAGTCATGAGAGATCTTGCAAAACAGCTTAACCGGCGTATCCCGGCGCAAGCGCTTATTCAATGGCCTTGCCGGGATTCCAGCTCGCACAACTCCAGGTAGGAACGGATATAACCGTCCGCTTCCCGCTGAATGGTTTCCTTTTCATATTCCGAATACGGATCGTAAACCCCGCAGGTACAAAATCCACCTGCTTTCGCTCCCAGGATTCCCAGGGAGATATCCTCAAACACCATGCAGTCGCCCGGCTTCAGGCCAACCCGCTGTGCCGCAAGCAGGTAGACATCCGGAAAGCCCTTTCCGCGCGCAACCTCGCTTAAGTCGGCAAAGGCGTCAAACAATTCCAGCACACCGTTATTTTGGAGCGCCGGGCGGTATAGCTCCTCTGCCTGCGCGGTTGCAACCGCCAGCTTTACGCCCTTGCTTTTCAAATGGCGAAGGTACGTTTCGGCGTACGGCTTCAGCCGGATTTCCGACCGGTAGGCTTCCTTCGAAAGCTCTATCCACTCCGCAATCACTTCTTCCGCTGTTTCGGGCAGCGAAAAACGGGAAATGGTATAATCCGCCGCGTCGCCGTAGCTCATAGGTGTAACCTTCTCTATATAATCCTCCGGAAGCACAATTCCTCTTTTTGAAAGGAACCGCTCGTCAATCTTCGCCCAGATTCCCATGGAATCCAACAGGGTTCCGTCAAGATCAAAAATCGCACCTTTAAAATTTTTCATTCGCTTTTCCCCTTAAATATTTCCAATAGCTCGCGGGCGGCATTGCGGATATCGGGCCGGGCGATAATTGCAGAAACGACCGCAAGCCCGTCGACGCCGATGTTGCGGAAAGCGGGGGCGGTTTCCCGGTTAATCCCTCCGATGACGACGATGGGCAGGCTTACCGCTCTCCGGATTTTCAAAAGCTCGTCCATGGAAACGATCGCCGCATCCGTTTTCGTGCCTGTAGCGTACATGGCGCCAACGCTGAGGTAATCCGCGCCGTCCTTTTCCGCCTGAACCGCTTCTTCCAAAGTGGAGGCGGAAACCCCGATAATCTTATCCTCCCCCAGGATCCGCCGCAGGATCTTGCAGGGCAGGTCGCTCTGCCCCACGTGCACACCGTCGGCGCCGACAGCAAGCGCGATGTCCGGACGGTCGTTGATAATCAGGGGGGTATTGTACCGGTCGGTCACTGCTTTTACCGAACAGGCGGTTTCGCAAAAGGCGCGTGAGGAGCAATCCTTTTCCCGAAGCTGAATCAGCGTGCAGCCGCCGAGAATTGCCTGCTCCACCGCCTCCTCCACGGTGGGGGTGGACATCAGCCCCCGGTCGGTGCAAAGGTACAGCGAATAATCGATTTTACGCTTCATCCAGCTTCAACCTCGCTTCCATTACGGCGAAATCCAACTGGCTAAGCTCGTCGAGAATCGCAATATGAAAACTGCCTGTGCCAACTTGTCCCGCTTTCTTATAGGCGATTTCCCCCGCGATTCCCATGGAGGCAACGCCAGCAGCAGCCGCAACGAACGCATCCCTGTTTGCGCCCGCGTAAGCACCAACCAGCGCGGTCGTCATGCAGCCCGTTCCGGTTACTTTGCTGAGCATCGGGTGACCGTTATGAATTTTCACAACCCGTTTACCGTCGGAAATCACATCCACCGCACCGGTAATTGCAACGGTACAACCAAGCTTTTCAGCGACCAAGCCTGCTACGGAAACCGCGTCACGGCGTCCGTCCGCGGCGGAAGCGTCTACGCCCTTGGTGGTCGCGTCCAGCCCAGCAACAAAGGAAACTTCCGAAATATTGCCGCGCAGGACTGCGATTTTTACCAGTTCAAGAATCTCCTTCACGGTGTCGTTACGCAGTCTGGAAGCACCCGCGCCGACCGGGTCGAACACGACCGGGACGCCGCATTCGTTGGCCCTTTTCCCTGCCGCGATCATGGAATCGATCGTGTGCCGGTTCAGCGTGCCGATGTTCAGTACGAGGGCGGAGGAAATCGCGGTAATATCGCCAGATTCCGCCGGGTCATCCGCCATGATCGGCGACGCGCCGATGGCAAGCAGGGCGTTCGCACAGTCGTTTACGGTAACGTAGTTCGTAATGTTATGTACCAGCGGAGCGGCTTCCCGCAAGCGGGCAATTGCCTGTGAAATTTCTTTTGTAATCGTGTTCATTTTTTCAATCTCCTTTCTTTTTCGGAGCAGAATTCGACCTTTTTGCCCTCCAGAATCCAATTGGTCGTGCGTACGGCGCACATCTTGCCACACATGGAGCAGGTGTGCCGGTCGGCCGGAGGGGTGCTTTCGAAGTACTGCTTCGCTTTTTCGCCGTCAATCGCAATTTGGAACATTTCTTCCCAGTCCATTTTGTGGCGGGCATGCGCCATTTGATCGTCCAAGTCGCGCGCGTAGGGAATGTCCTTTGCAATATCCGCGGCGTGCGCGGCTATTTTGCTGGCGACGATCCCCTCCTTTACATCGTCCAAATCGGGCAGGCGCAGATGCTCCGCAGGCGTAACGTAGCAGAGGAAGTCCGCCCCGCTTGCCGCTGCGATCGCGCCCCCGATGGCAGCGGTGATGTGGTCGTAGCCCGGCGCGATATCGGTTACCAGCGGGCCAAGCACATAGAACGGGGCGTTGTGGCAGATGCGCTTTTGCAGCTTCACATTTGCCGCGATTTCATCCATGGCCATGTGGCCGGGGCCTTCCACCAAAACCTGCACATCCTTTTCCCATGCGCGCCGCGTGAGGTTCCCGATTTCGATCAGCTCGCCGATCTGCCCTGCGTCGGAGCTGTCGTTCAGGCAGCCGGGGCGCAGCGCGTCGCCTAAGCTGATGGTCACGTCGTGCTCGCGCAGGATTTCGAGCACCTCGTCGTAGTATTCAAAGAACGGGTTTTCGTTTCCCGTCATTTCCATCCATGCAAACAAAAGGGAGCCGCCACGGGAAACGATGTTCATTTTTCGCCCTTCCCTATGGAACGCTTCCAGCGCGCGGCGGTTAATCCCCGCATGGATCGTCATAAAGTCAACGCCTTCTTCAGCGTGCGCTTTTACAACCCTTAAAAAGTCCTCTGCAGAAATTTCGAGCAGATCCTTGTCCAGGTAGCCGATCGCGTCGTACATGGGAACCGTTCCGATCATCGCCGGGGATTTCGCGATCAGTTCGCGGCGGAAGGTGTTGGTTTTGCCGTAATTGCTCAAATCCATGATTGCTTCCGCGCCAAAACGCAAGGCCATTTCCACCTTTTGCATTTCCACGTCGTAGTTTTTGCAGTCACCCGAAATTCCAAGGTTCACGTTGATTTTTGTTTTCAGCCCCGTACCGATCCCTTCCGCGGAAAGCGCGGTGTGGTGGATGTTCGCCGGAATCGCTACCTGGCCGCACGCGACCAGCGCACGCAGCTTTTCCGGCTCAACACCTTCCTTTTTCGCTACGGTTTCCATCTCTTTTGTAACAATGCCCTTCTTGGCCGCTTCCATCTGTGTTTTATAATTCGGCATGGCAGAGTCCTCCTTCCTGATAAAGGGTATAAAAATGATTGGTCGGGCCGTTCCCTTTTCCAATGGGCAGGGCATGCCGGATAGCGGTTGTCACATACTCCTTTGCCGCTTTTACGGCTTCAACCGTCCCCATCCCGTTTGCTAGATTCGCCGCGATAGCGGACGACAGCGTGCAGCCCGTTCCGTGGGTATTTTTTGTTGGAATCCGTCGCGTAATAAACGTATGAAAGTCCCCGCCGTCGTACAGAATATCCACCGCGTCGCCCGAAAGATGCCCGCCTTTGATAAGCACGTTCCATGGACCCATTTCCGACAGGAGCACCGCGGCCCGCTTCATTTCTTCTTCGGTTTCGATTTTCCTGCCCGTCAGGGCTTCGGCTTCCGGAATATTGGGCGTAATGAGGAACGCCCGGGGAAGCATTTCCTTCTTTAACGTTTCCAGCGCTTCCGGCTGCATCAGCGCGCACCCGCCCTTTGCCACCATCACCGGGTCAAGCACCACGCCGCGCGGGCGGTACTGCAATAACTTGCCCGCCACCGTTTTCATCTGCTCTTTGTTCGACAGCATTCCGATTTTCACGCCGTCGACCGGTATGTCCTCGAAAACGGCGTCGATCTGGTCGGCAATGATCCCCGGCGCAACGTCTTCAACGGAGATCACCCGGCAGGTATTTTCCGCGACAACGGAAATAATGACGCTCATCCCATACACGCCGTGCGCGGCGAAGGTTTTTAAGTCCGCCTGGATACCCGCTCCGCCGCTGCAGTCCGAGCCTGCAATGGTCAATACATTTTTGATAGCAATTCCTCCTTCAAATAAAGCAGCACACGGAAAGGCGGAGTCGGCGCCCCCACTTGTACGGTTCACCCCGAAAATCAAAAGCGGGTTTGCAGGGAGATGTTCCGCCCCGAAGGGCCAAAGGCTAGACGGAATACCCACCGCAAAGACGGTTGTTTGTAAGCGGGACAACCGCATTTATCTTTCAAGGAAATAAAAAATGCCCGCCGTCATGGCGAGCATTCATCCATCTCAATTTCTCAATTCAAGCTCCCTACGACAGTATTAACTGACAGGTTCAAAGGGTCAGGTTCTACCTTCTCAACTCCGAAGAGTCCCCCCGTGTTCTTATTCAATTTTATTGATATCATATCCCTTTTCTGCGGTTCTGTCAATTCACTCCCGTCAATTTTTCTTTCGAATACCGGAAAAGGCGGCGCACCGTTTCGATACGCCGCCTTTCAAAGCATATTGATCAGCCTTTCACGCTGCCAAGGGTAACCCCGCCGACAATAAAGCGGGCCATGCACAGATAAACCAGAATGATTGGGATAATTGCAATTGTAATGAGCATGTATACCTGCCCCATATCGAATTTCAGGAAATCGGCGCTGCGAAGCTGTGCAATGAGAATCGGAAGCGTCTTTTTATTCTTGCTGTCAAGCAGCAGGGCGGGCAGGAAGTAATTGTTCCACGCAAAGACAAAAGTAAAAATCGCCTGAACTGCAATCGCCGGCTTCATCATCGGCAGAACCACGGTGTTAAACGTCCTGAATTCACTGGAACCGTCGATGCGCGCCGCTTCCACAATCTCCAGCGGGAGCGCGCTGATCAGGTACTGCTTCATAAAAAAGACAACGGTTGGCGAAGCGGCGGCGGGCACAATCAGCGGGATGAAAGAATCCTTCAGCCCCATGGCCGCCATCTGGCGGATGAAACCAAGCGAATAAACCTGCGTCGGCACCATCATGATCAGCATGATGAAGGAAAACGCCAATTTTTTCCCGTGAAATTCATACGCGTGCAGCCCAAACGCCGTCATTGCGGAAAAATAGGTTGCAAACAAAGCATTTAGGAAAGAAATCAGAAGGCTGTTCCGGATGCCATAAAGCACCGGCAAATTCTCGTTATGAAGCACATTGTGCAGATTGATAAAAAAGGAATTCCCCGGAAACACGCTGAACCCTTTCTGAATGTCCGGATGGGCGCGCGTAGCATTGATAAGCAGAATAAAAAACGGGATAAGGCAAAGCAATGTAAGAAAAATCAAAACAAAATAAACCTGTATGCGTTTCCCGTTTCCCCGCCGGCGCGCATAAGTCTTTTCTGCGGTATTCGTCATATTAAGCCTGCCCCCTTTCCATGCGTCCGGTCAGGCTTCGATAAACCAAGGCGCTGAGCGCAGCGCAAAGGAAGAAGAGGATAACGGAAACGGCGCCGCCCAAACCGTAATTTTTGCTGAACAAATGCTTATTCAGGTACATGACGAGCGTCATGCTGGAACGGCTCGGATTCCCGTTGCCGTTCGTCAGAATCTGCGGTACGTCGAACATCTGAAGGCCGCCTATCATCGAGGTAATGAACACATAGGTAAGAATCGGCTTAATCAGCGGCAGCGTAATTTTAAAGAAGATTTGACTGGAGGTTGCGCCGTCAATTTCAGCCGCCTCAAAAAGTCCCGGATCCACCCCAAGCATCGCCGCCATCAGCAGAATGGTCGTATTTCCGAACCACATCAAAAAGTTCATCAGGGCTATAAGTCCCCGCGTGCTACCAATATTTGCAAGAAAGCGGTACGGATTTTCCATCCCCATGCTCATTAAAATGCTGTTCACCGGGCCGGAATCGGAAAACATAGCGTAAAACAGCATGGAAAAGGCTGTCGCCATAATCAGATTCGGAAGGTAAATAACGGTTTTGAAAAATCCCTGCCCCTTTATCCGCAGGCTCGCATTCGTGAACCACGCCGCAAGCAGAAGTGAAAAAACAACCTGCGGAATAAAGCACATCAGCCAGAGAATGACGGTATTTCCCATATATTTCGGCATATCGCCGTTGAGAAAGATTGTTTTGTAGTTTTCAAGCCCCACAAATTTAGGGCCGATATGTAAAAGCCCTACCATGTAATTTTCAAAGAAGCTGTTGTAAAACGTGGAAAGAAGTGGTACAAGGGAAAAAACAGCAAATACAAGGAAAAACGGCGCGATAAAAAAGTATCCCCATTTCGCGTAGCTTACCGACTTTCTTTTTTTCACACCGTGCGAAAGTCCGGGCATTTCGATCACCTCAGAGTACATACTCATTCAAACAGCAGGGCGGACGAACCGCCCCGCCGCATTCCGACACACTCGAATATGGATTTTACGAAGGCCTTTTCAAATTCGGATACTTTTCAATTGCCGCCGTATAGAAATTTTCGAGCGCTTTTTCCTTTGATGTATTTCCGTCAAAATAATCCTTGAAGGCCTTCTGGAATTCTTCGTTCAGACCCTGGTCATATTTCGAGATATTGTCCATTTTAATCTTCGGAGCCGTCTTTGCGAACAGCTTAATGTGGTTCTGGCCGCCGAGGAATGCGGATTTGTAATTGCTGTTCGCAAGCTCATTCATTGCGGCCTGGTTGTTTGTGTAATCTTCCGTATCCTGCGTAATTTTCTTCATGGTCTCTTTGTCACAGGTCAACGTTTTCATCACGTCGCGCACCAGGTCTATATTGTCGGTGCCCTTCGCCGCGCAGATCCATGAGCCGCCCCAATAGTAGTTTTGCGGGCCTTCGCAGACCGCGTAATCGCCGTAAGCCCCGTTGCCGACTTCCTCTTTGCCGCCGTCGGCAACCGATTTCGCAAGCGAATTTCCAAGCAGGGTAAAGTTAATGCCCCATGTGGAATAGAAGAAGCCGAACACCTTTCCGTTCGGGCCCTGGTCGGCGGCCCAGCCGTCGTCCCATAGGGAGGTTTTGTTGTTGTATCCCAATGACGTGTATTCCTTCGTCTGGTCAACCCACTTCATCAGGTTTTTGTCAACGACAATCGTGTCGTTTTTGTCTACCCACGGCGCCGATACATTATTCGAGAAGGCGCGGTAAGCGTCATCGTATCCGGAAAGCATTTTGTAGCCCTTCTGGTGCATCTTTACGGCAACGGAATTAAACTTATCCCAGTTGGAGATGGCCTCCTGCACTTTTTCGGGGTCGTCCGTGCCCAAGACGTTTTTGGCGATGGAACGGCGGTAGGCGAACAACCCCGGCGTTGCCTGCCAGCTAACGCCTTTCTGCCTGCCCTTGCTGTCCGTTACGATTTGCTTGGTATATTCATACTGTTCTTTCAAATCCTCGTCGGTCAGTCCGACGTCCTTCTTTACGTCCAGCGTATAATCCGAGTCAACATATTTCAAAGCATAGTCTGCTTCCACAAGGAAAATATCAATCTTCTTTTCCGCAGATTCCTGATTAAGCAGATCCTGGTCGAGCTTGTTCTGATACGCGTTGTTTTCGTTCGGGGTGATCACCCAGTCCACAGTAATGTCCTTCGGAAGCTTCGACGCGTAATAATCCTTGAAACGGCTTTGGAACTCTTCGTTCCAGCAGTAAATGCGCAGAACCTTGTCGGATGAACCGGAAGCCGCTTCCGTCCCGCTAGCGGGCGAAGCGGGCTGAGACGAGGAAACCGTTTTCCCACCGCCGCAGCCGGTGAAGGTTCCCACAGCCAGCGCGGCTGCCACCGTAAACGCCAGTACCCTTTTCAGTTTTATGCTTCTTTTCATGACTTGATACTCCTCCTTTAAATGAAAGATAGTCGGGTGCAACAGGGCGACGGCCTACAGTTGCCTTACCGACCGCCCTTCCAGGAGTTTTCCGGGAATAATGATGCGTTCCGGCAAGGTCGTCCTTGGCCGTTCAATTTGATTGACAAGCTGCTCCGCGGCCGCCCGGCCGAGGGCAGAGGTGTCCTGTTTTAGTGTGGTGAGCCGGGGGGAAAGAATCTGGGAAAGCCAAATTCCGTCATAGCCCACCACGGAGATATCGTCGGGGATGGATAGCCCCGCTTCCAGAATCACGTTCATTCCGCCGATATAGGAAAAGTCATCCGGGAACATAATGCACGTGGGCCTACGGGGCAGCGCCAGCAGCTCCGCCGTACAGCGTGCGGTTGCCGCCGCGTCGTGGTACCTTGCTTCCTTCACGTAACTGTCCGGCACCTCGATTCCCAGCTCGCTGCAGGTTTTGTAAAAGCTGGTCAGCCGGTTTTCGGTAACCGCCGTATTTTCTCCATGGATGAAAGCAATGCGCCGGTGCCCCTTTTTGTAAAGATAAGTGACCAGATCGCGCACGCCGCGGATATTATCGGATATGATCGCTGTGCGGTTATTAAAGATATGGTCGATGGTTACGATGGGAAGCTTGGAGTTTACCAGCTCGATGACCTGCGGATCGTTAAAATCCACGGAAGCCACAACAACGCCGTCCATCCGGCGGTAAAGGCAGTGCTCCAGATAACTGGTCGCTTTCCCGCCGATATTGCGGTTGATAAACGTGATATCGTAACCGCGCTTTTCAGATTCCACCTTGAAGCTCTCCAGCACGGTTGAAAAATATTCGTGTGTCAGCCCGCGCTGTGTTTCGTCCACAAACAGCACGCCGATATTGTAGGAACGGTTTGTCTTCAGGGAACGCGCCGCCGAGTTGGGCGTATAGCCCATTTCAGCCGCTGCTTTCCGCACCCGCTCCCGGGTGGATTCACCGATATCGCGGTGGCCGTTCAATGCCTTGCTAACAGTAGCAACCGATACGCCACAGCGTTCAGCTACTTCTTTAATGGATACCATGCTTGTTCCTTCTCCCCAATTATGTATATATTATTGTTTTCAGAGCATTTATTTTATTTATTATACCATAGCGGCAGTTTGTTTAGGGGAGAACGGGATAAAAAGCCCTTCACTTAATCGTTTTCGTGATTTTGAGTATAATGCACATCTGGTCATTTTGCAAGTATTTTTTCTTATTTATTGATATAGTATATGAATTTTGTATAGAATTCTAAAAATATTATTTCATTTTATTAATTATAATCAAGGAATCATTTGGTTTTCGCGATTATTTTCGTAGCACATGGGAATCTTTACAATGTGATAAATTGTCATTTGGACATTTTGCTGTATTTTTATGTATTCTTTTGACATTTCTATAATTTTGTTTGAAAAGTCCCCAATTTTACACTTGATTTTTCCCTCTGTTTCCAGTATTGTTAAACAAGGATTATTGCTCTCCCCATTACTTAATCGTTTTCGAAGAGTAATTCGCCCCCGGGCAAAAGGAGAGCCAATATGCAATATGGGTATTTTAACGACGATTTACGCGAATACGTTATCACCACGCCCCGCACGCCGCTGCCGTGGATAAACTATCTTGGCAACAGGGATTTCTTTTCCTTGATTTCGAATACCGCCGGCGGTTACAGTTTTTATAAGGACGCAAAGCTTCGGCGGCTGACCCGTTACCGCTACAACGCCTGTCCGCCTGACCAGAACGGCCGCTATTATTATATAAAAGACGGTTCCTGCATATGGAACCCCGGCTGGCAGCCGACGCAAACCGAACTGGACCGGTACACATGCCGCCACGGCCTGGGGTATACGGTCATCAGCGGCGAGAAAAACGGGGTAAGTGCGGAACTCACCTGCTTTGTGCCGCTGAACGACCCGTGCGAGGTAAACCGGCTGGTACTGGAAAACCGGTCTGCGGAAATTAAGGATCTGGACATTTTCAGCCTTGTGGAATTCTGCCTGTGGAACGCCGTGGACGACGCGACGAATTTCCAGCGCAATTACAACACCGGCGAGGTGGAAGTGGACGGAAGCGCCATCTACCATATAACGGAATACCGGGAACGGCGCAACCACTACGCGGTTTTTGCCGTTAATACGGCGATTGAAGGATTCGACACCAGCCGCGACGCTTTCTGCGGGCCGTACCGTGGTTTTTCCTCACCAGAAACTGTTTGCAACGGCTGCTCCAAAAACAGCATCGCCCACGGATGGGCGCCTGTCGGGAGCCACCATATCCGGCTGCATTTACAACCCGGCGAAAAACGCAGCCTGCTGTTTGTGCTGGCCTATATTGAGAACCCGTTGGAGGAAAAATGGGAAGCCCCGGGCGTCATTGCGAAAATACGCGCAAAAGAGCTGCTTGCCCGCTACCGCGAAGACCAGCAGGCGGAATTCGCCTTTGCCGAGCTGCACAATTACTGGAGCGGGCTTCTGAACCGCTTTTCCGTTTGCACAGGGGATGAAAAGCTCGACCGCATGGTCAACGTCTGGAACCAGTACCAATGCATGGTCACCTTCAACCTGAGCCGGAGCGCCAGCTATTTTGAAAGCGGCACGGGACGCGGCATGGGTTTCCGGGATTCCTGCCAGGATCTTCTGGGATTCGTGCATTTGGTTCCCAGCCGGGCGCGGCAACGGATTTTGGATATTGCGGCAACGCAGTTTGAGGACGGCAGCGCCTATCACCAGTACCAGCCTTTGACGAAAAAGGGCAATTCCGACATAGGAAGCGGCTTTAACGACGACCCGCTGTGGCTGATCGCCTGCGTTTCGGCCTATCTGCGCGAAACGGGGGACTTTTCGATTCTCCAGGAAAACGTTCCGTTCCAGAACGACGAAAAGAAAGTCCGCCCCCTTCTGGAACACCTTCGGAGAAGCTTTGATTTTACGGTCAGCCGAAAAGGCCCCCACGGGCTTCCGCTGATTGGGCGGGCGGACTGGAACGACTGCCTGAACCTGAACTGCTTTTCCACCGAACCGGGCGAAAGCTTCCAAACCTGTTCGAATATGGAGAGCAGGAAAGCGGAAAGCGTCTTTATCGCCGGAATGTTTGTGAAATACGGCGGAGAATACGCCGACCTCTGCGACTGGCTGGGCGATACGGCGGAGGCCGCGCGCGCACGGGCGGAAATCGAGAAGGTCCGCACCGCCACGGAAACATCCGGCTGGGACGGCGAATGGTTTCTGCGCGCATACGACGCGTTCGGGAAGCCGGTCGGCAGCCGAACCTGCGAGGAGGGGCAGATTTACATCGAACCGCAGGGAATGTGCGTAATGGCGGGGATCGGCGTTGAAAACGGCCTAGCCGATAAGGCGCTCAACAGCGTGATGGAACGGCTGGAAACGCCGTACGGCGTCATGCTGCTGCAACCCGCTTACACCTGCTATCATGCGGAGCTTGGGGAAATCACCAGCTATCCGCCGGGTTACAAGGAAAACGCCAGCATTTTTTGCCACAACAATCCGTGGATCTCCTGCGCGGAAGCTGTTCTGGGGCACGGAGAGCGCGCCTTCCATATCTATCGGCTTACCTGTCCCGCCTATGTGGAAGCATTCAGCGAAATCCACCGTACAGAGCCATATGTATACAGTCAAACCGTCGCGGGCAGCGACGCAAAGACCTTCGGAGAAGCGAAAAACAGCTGGCTGACCGGCTCAGCGGCATGGAACTTTGTGAACATCAGCCAGTACATACTTGGTATCCGGCCCGGTCTGGAAGGGTTGGAAATCGACCCCTGCATCCCCCGCTGGATGAAAGGGTTTACTGTTCATCGCGTATACCGGGGTGCAAATTACTATATTACGGTAGATAATACGGCGGGCGTGGAAAAAGGAGTGGCGGCAATGAAGGTGAACGGAAGACCCGTAGCCGGAAACCGGGTTCTACTGGAAAACGCCCGTTCCGAATATAACGTTGAAGTAATAATGGGGTGAACGCATGTCTTTTCCAAACGAATTTATCTGGGGCACAGCTTCCGCCGCCTATCAGATTGAAGGCGGTGTTTCGGAGGGCGGGCGCGGCCCGTCGGTCTGGGATACCTTCAGCCATATGCCGGGGAAAATTTTTGAAAATCAAAACGGCGACATCGCATGTGACGCATACCACCGGTACAAAGAGGATATTCGCCTTATGGCGGAGCTCGGTATCCATAACTACCGGTTCAGCATAAGCTGGGCGCGGGTCATACCCGACGGTTTTCATGTCAACCCGAAAGGGCTGGAATATTACGACCGGCTGGTGGATTGCTGCCTGAACTACGGCATAACGCCATGGGTCACGCTTTACCACTGGGATTTGCCGCAGGAGGTGGAAAACCAGGGAGGCTGGACAAACCGCAAAACCGCAAAAGCCTTCTGCTGGTACGCGGAAACGGTTGTCCGGCACTTTTACGAGCGTGTGCGCCATTGGTACACCCTGAATGAACCGCAGTGCTTCATCGATTTGGGGTATCGCACCGGAACCCATGCCCCGGGGCGGCGGGAAAACAAGGGGCAGGTTTTTCACGCCATGCATAATGCGCTTCTCGCCCACGGGCTTGCGGCAAAGGCCATGCGAAGCATCGACCCCGGCCTTATGATCGGGGTTGCCACTACGGGCCGCCTGTGCTACCCGGCCAGTCTGAAGCCATCCGACCGGGAAGCGGCCAAGGCGGCAACCTTCTTCCTTGCCGACGAGAACTGGTGCTTCACCCATCACTGGTTCCTTGATCCGCTCTTTTTCGGGCATTATCCGGAATGCGGGGGTACCTTTCTGGAACCGCTGGCCAAATCCGTTCCGGAAGCGGATTGGGCAGACATACAGGAAAAGCCAGACTTTATCGGGATGAATATTTACCACGGTATGGAGGCAGAAGCCACACCCGAAGGCGCGCCGTCCATCAAACAAAAGTATACGGGATACCCGTGTACCGCAACAAAATGGCCGGTGACGCCGCAGGTCATGTACTGGGGTACAAAATGGATTCATGAGCGGTACGGCGCGCCCATCATCATTTCGGAAAACGGGCAAAGCGGAAACGACCGGATTTATTTGGACGGAAAGGTACACGATCCCGACCGGATTGACTTCCTAAAACGATACCTTCGGGAGCTGGAAAGGGCGATCCGGGATGGCGTGAACATCCGCGGCTATTTTCATTGGAGCTTCACGGACAATTTCGAATGGGCCCTCGGATACGGCGAGCGCTTCGGGCTGATTTACATTGACTATCCGACGCAGAAGCGCATTCCGAAGGACAGCGCCGCGTGGTATGCGGCCATGATAAAGTGCAACAATCTTCTTTTCTAAATAAATTTGAAAAAGGGACTTCCTGTTCTTTCTCCGGTCACCGGACGGATTACAGGGAGCCCCTTTTGTTATTCCGAATCTTTTTTACACTTTTCTCTCCGGACTTTATGCTTGCAGGTCCCAAATATTAAAGGGCATGGAGATAACCGCGATCAGCGCCCCGGATGCTATCATCAGCATGTATAGCGGTCCTTTTGCGGAAAGGATGACCAGATGAAGAAGACAATAAATGAGGCACTCTATGGAATTAGCGTAGGGTGCCTTGTCTTTTACGTTTTATCCGAATTTATTGAACTTTTTGCTCCATATATTTTTCAAATAATTATGTTCGATAGCTGATTTATTCATTAGTTGCTAAAATACACTAAATATTATTGAATAATTTAGAAAATTTGTATATCAACATAATTATCTATATGGAATTTAACTAAAAACGAATAGCACAATTACAACGAATAAGACAATATGTGGAATAATTGTGTTGGGTTCAAAGAAATGTGTCATTCATTTATGCATTGTTTTTAGTTCTGGTATTATATAATGAAAATGGGGAGGCAAAGTCGAAAATGTTTAGTAAAATAAGCAGACGTGAACGAGAAATCATAAATTTGCTTCATCAACAGGATGAATATGTGACTGTTCAGTTCATTGCCAACAAAATTCATTATTCTGAAAAAACTGTGCGCAATGACTTGAAAAAAATCAGTAACTATTTAAGTCACGCCGGCTTAGGAGAGATATCCGCCAAGCCCAAAAAGGGGGTGAAGTTGACGGTCACTTTCGATCAGTGGGAAAAGCTGCAAAGCTCCGTCAGACAATTTGAATTTGTACCGTTAGCGGATGTTTTTACAGAAGAACGAAAATATCAAATTTGCCTTATGCTTTTGCAAAACCGAAGCATGAGTGTTGCAGATTTAGCGAAGCGGCTTTACCTAAGCAGATCAAGCATAGAAAGTGCTTTAGTGCAGGCTGAGAAGTGGTTTAAAAAGCATAGTCTCTCTCTTAAAAGAATTCGTGGAAAGGACTGGTGATAGAAGGAAGCGATTTGTCAATTCGATTAGCAATGTTGGAATTATTTCAAATTTTTAAGTTAAAGCAAGACAAATCGTGCGTGAATGTGAAATTTGGAAGTGATGCATACGTAATCAACCTGATAGCAAAATTTTTAAATGGTTTTCAGGCAGACGGAGTTATCCGCTGCGTCAAAGAAACGGAAAGGGAGTTCGGATTTAATTTTGAATATCATTCACGATATCCACTTTTCTTTCTAATATCTTTTTCACTGTATTGCTGTCGTTTAAAAAGGCAGTACTCCGCATCATTCGGAAATCCCGAAATATCCGTTTTTAACCGGCAAGTTACCAATTTTTTAATAACGCAGTTAGAAAAATGCTATCGTATGAAAATCCCAGATGGAGAAAAAAATTATCTGCTGTTATGTTTGAGTGCGGCACATATCGAAAAATTTGAAGATACTGAAAAATATGAGTTTTGCAAATCAACTGAAATACAGTTTTATAACCTTGTTCAACAATTTGTCAATCTCACAGCTAAAATAGCAAATACAGACATAAGCTCGGATGAAATACTACTGAAAGATGCATTTCTGTACCTACGCTCTGCAATCGTAAGAATGTGGTGCAAGGTTCGCGTTCCAAATCCTTTTTTGGAACAGATAAAGCGGGAATATCGTAATGTCTTTGCGGTTGTATGGTTATCCAGCACGCTGCTGGAAAGCGAATTGAAAGTGGAAATAAGTGAAAATGAAGTAGCTTCGCTTACCATTAGTGTAGTAAGCGCAATTGCACGCGCAGTATCTAAAATTAAAATATACATAATTTGTAATTATGGAATTGGCTTTTCACGGCTATTGCGTCAGCAAATTGAACGTCAGATTCCAGAAGTTGTAGTAGAGGGAATCGCGACAGTAGCGGAAGCGCAAAAAATTAAAAATAGCGGCTGCGATTTTGTCGTTGCACCGGAAGATCTCGGAGGCCGGTTTGGCGGCAAAGAAGTAATTAAAGTTGATAACTTTTTAAAGACTTATGATATTAAAAATATTCAGAAAAAGGCATTTCAAATCCGCTGTCAGAAAGGACAAGATCTGGTTGGTACAAAAGAAGTGGAGCATGCAATGATTTTTGACGGTAAATTCGTTTATTTTCTCGATAATATTTTAGATAAAACAGAACTGCTTAAAAAAATGTGTTCTCATTTGGAAAAAGGAGGATACGTTTCAGAGGGATTTATCCAGTCGGTCTTGTATCGCGAAAAATCGTCCTCAACAGAATTCGGTTGGGGAGTTGCTTTGCCACATGGTGATGTTAAATATGTCATTCAACCGATTATTTCGGTTGCGGTGTTAAAACATCCCATCAAGTGGGACAATGTGGATGAAGTTGATACCATTTTTTTGCTGGCATTAGACTCGAATAGCGCGGCGAACAATTTACAGGTAAAGAACTTCTATACCATACTTTCGACTATGACTGACAGTTCAGATGTTTTAGAAAAAGGAAAAGAAATGTTGGACGAACAGAAATTCGCCGATTATATGAATGCGTTAACAAAATAAAGTTTTATGCTGATGGAGGCAATCGTTTTGATCAAAGATTTACTTAAAATGGAAACAATTTTTTTAGATATTGAAGTACCGGGTCAAAAAAAGAAAAGCGCACTTAAATTGTTAAGCGAAAAGTGTGCGGATTATAGCGGTATTGAGGAACGAACATTGTTTAAAGCCTTTGAACAGCGCGAAAAGATAGATTCAACCGGTTTTGGCGGAGGAATCGCGATTCCTCATGCTAAATTGGATAAGCTTGAAAAACCGTTTATAGCTATCATGCGTTTCAAAGAGCCTATCGATTGGAAATCCATTGACGGTCAACCGGTAAAATTAGTGATTGCTTTGGTCATGCCGAAAAACGATAAAAACAATACCCACCTAAAAGTGATTTCTTCTTTGTCACGCAAGCTTGCCAATGAGGAATTTATTCAAGAAATAACTGCCAAAGAAAATCGCGGCGAGCTTTATAAATTTATAATTGAAAAAATGGAGGAGAATGCAAAATGAAAGTTATAGGTGTTACAAAGTGTCCTGTTGGTATCGCACATACATACTTGGCAGCAGAAAAGCTGGAAAACGCCGCAAAAGAATTCAAGTACGACGTTAAAGTTGAAACACAGGGCGCACAAGGCACAGAAAATCTTTTGACAGAGGAAGATATTGCAGCCGCTGATTATGTCATTATTGCGGCTGATGTAGCAATCGACGGTAAAGAAAGGTTCGTCGGCAAAAAAGTAGTGGAACTTTCGATTAAAGAGGTTATCAAAGATCCAAAGGCTTTTTTGAGTAGTTTGGAACAAAGAGCGGTCGTTTACTCCTTGTCAGATGTTGAAGGTGAAAACAAACCGAGCAAGGCAGCAGAAAAAGAAAATACGCAAAACAGTTTTGGCAAAGCCATGATGAAACAACTGATGAATGGCGTTTCATACATGATTCCGTTTGTTGTACTTGGTGGTTTATTCATTGCTCTGTCAATTTCATTTGGAGGTACTCCAACAAGCAAAGGAATGGTTGTCAACAATCCGTTTTGGAGCAAAGTAAATGCCATAGGCAGCATCGGTTTTAACTTGATGATACCGATTCTTGCAGGATTTATCGCTTTTTCAATCTCTGGCAGAGCTGCTCTTGCGCCTGCTATGATTTCAGCAGTTGTGGCAAATGATAAATCTATATTGGGTACTTCGTCGGGAACGGGCTTTTTAGGAGCAATTCTAGTCGGTTATTTGGCCGGTTACCTCGTTAAGTGGATAAACACCTGGAAGATTCCGAAAAACATCAGGCCGATTATGCCTATATTTGTAATACCGCTGCTTGGTACAGGTGTTTTGTCTGCCGTATTAATTCTGTTTTTTGGCAGACCTATCGCCATGCTGATGGGCGGCCTGCAGAGTTTGCTGAGTATGCTGTCTCAGAAACCTGAAACCGCTCTTGCCCTGGGGTTGCTTCTTGGCGCAATGGCAGGTTTTGATATGGGTGGTCCAATCAACAAAGTTGCGTTCCTTTTCGGTACAGCATCTATCGTTTCCGGCACACCACAGATAATGGGAGCAGTTGCTGCTGCTATTCCAGTAGCACCACTTGCTGTTGGACTTGCAACTCTTGTGAAAAAAGACCTTTTCAATAAAGAAGAAATTGCTGCAGGTGTACCTGCACTTTTAATGGGACTTATCGGTATATCAGAAGGTGCCATTCCTTTTGCAGCTTCAGATCCGAAAAGGGTTATCCCAAGCAATGTTATAGGAAGCGCTGTTGCTGCTGCTGTCAGTTTATTGCTGGGTATAACAGACGTAGTTCCACACGGCGGCCCAATCGTTGGTATTTTAGGCGCAACGAACAATGTTCTGCTTTACTTCCTTTCTATTTTGATAGGAACAGCAGTAACAATGTGTATGATTTTGCTGTTAAAAAAACGTCAGATGAAAAAGCAGACAATAGATTAATCTTTTGAAAGGAATATACAAATGCGACAGTTTGATTATGTTATTAAAGACCCGGAAGGTTTGCACGCACGTCCGGCAGGACTGCTCGTGCAGTGTGCCAAGGAATGCACTTCGAAAATATCAATTAGCACAAGTCAAGCATCGGCAGATGCAAAAAAGCTATTTAAGGTAATGGGATTGGGTGTTGCATCGGGTGAAAAATTTACTGTGACTGTTGAAGGAAAGGACGAAGCAGTAGATAGTGACAAGATAAGAGCCTTTTTGGAAGCCAATCTGTAAGGTTAGGCGGGGCTGCATGAAGATTAACAGGGATCATGTCAAACCCTTAAAAGCACAAAAAACGGGAGTCATCCATTTGGGGGTGCTCCCGTTTTTTGATTCGTTGAGTTTGATAAGCTGCCGGATAGTTCTTCTTATCTGGACAACATTGCCATAGACAAAAACGCAAGGGCTTCCATGACCGAGGAATTGCGAAGATATGGCATCAATTACACCCAGCTCTTCCCGGAAATCGGGTACGTTGCTCTTAAAATAACCGAGGAAGGATATTGATGGACTGTAAAAATGGCGTATATGGACGGTTTGTTGTATGGCGAGAAAGCACACGAAAGTTCCAAAGTCCATAAAGAACTATTTACTGGACTTTTTATACTCTCACTTCTCACCCCTCGACATCAATACGACCGTCTCCACGTGATTCGTGCGCGGGAACATGTCCACCGGGGTTACCTGCTGTGGTTTATATCCCTTCTGGAAGAAAAGCTTCAGGTCGCGGGCAAGGGTGGCCGGGTCGCAGGAGACATAGACCACGCGCTGCGGCGCCATCCCGGCTATGGTTTCAATCAACGAAGCATCGCAGCCCTTGCGCGGCGGGTCAATGATGACCACATCCGGTCGCTCACCCCGGTTTTTCAGCATGGAAGCGGCTTCGGCAGCATCCGCACAAAGAAATTCGGCGTTATCAATCCGATTGTCCTGCGCGTTCCTTTTCGCGTCCTCTACCGCCTGCTCCACAATTTCCACGCCGATAACTTTCGCCGCATTCTTCGCCATGGAAAGCCCGATGGTTCCGGTACCGCAGTAAAGATCCAAAAGGGTCTCCTTCCCGGTTAGCCCGGCATATTTGCCCGCAATCGTATACAGCCGCTCCGCCTGGTCACGGTTGACCTGGTAAAAGGACATAGGGGATATGTGGAAATTCAGCCCGCACAAGGTATCCGTAATCGTGTCGCTGCCCCACACTGTGCGGCACTCCTTCCCCAGCACCACATTCGTCTTTTCGCGGTTAACGTTCATAATTACGCTCTTTAATCCGAGCACTTTTTCTTTCAATATGTTGACCAGTTCCGATTCATAATGCACGCCGTTCCCGTTTACAACAACACAGGCCATCACTTCCCCGGTCGCGTTCGCTTTCCGCAGGTACAGGTGCCGAAGCCTGCCTTTCCCGGTTTCTTCCTCGTAAACGCTGTCCCCGCTTTGCTCCGCCCATTGCCGAAAGGCTTCCATCGCCGCAGTAAATTCTTCCGGCTGCAACAGGCATTCCTCGCAGGGAATGATCCGGTGGCTGTGATTTGCGAAAAATCCCATCCGGATTTTGCCGTCCGGCCCGCACCCGATGGGAAGCTGTGCCTTATTACGGTAACGGTCGGGAGCCTTTGCGCCGACAATCGGCCGAACCGCAATCTTGCGGAATCCGCCGATGCGTTCCAGCGCGTCCTGCACCATCTGTTGTTTCGCTTGCAGCTCGGCAGTATAATCGATATGCCGGTAAACGCATCCGCCGCACTGGGCAAACTGTGCACAGTCAAGCGCAATCCGGTCTTCCGATGCCTTTAAGATTTTATCAATTCGCCCGAAGGCGTATGTTTTTGCAGTTTTTAGGATTTTTACACGCAGCCGGTCGCCCTTCGCCGCAAGCGGAACGAAAACCGCGATGTCGTTATATCGGCCGACGCCGCTCCCCTGCGCTGTATATCCCGTTATTTCCAAATCAATGAAATCATTCTTCTTTAAGTCCATATCTTTCCCTCATAAGCAGATTTTCCTGCCGTTTATTGTGTCATCATTTTATCATTATACCCTTAGAAAAACAATACAGCCCAAATTCATAAGAATCAAAACTTCCCCTTGACATTTTCGATCACTCCTCCTATAATAAGGCAAATAAGAAAAACCGATGAGTAAGAGTAGTAAACAGGCAAAGCGTTTTCCAAGAGAGCCGCAGGCGGTGGAATTGCGGCAAAACGGGGCTTGTCGAATGGACTTACGAGGGCAGCGTGAAAGGAAGCGAGTAGCTGCTGACGGGAACTCCGCCCGTTACCAAGGGAGCACGCATGATGGTGCGTGGAAAAAGCGGCGCTAAAAGCGCAATTTGGGTGGTACCGCAGGAGCAATCGCTCTTGTCCCTAATGATTTAGGGGCAAGGGCGTTTTTTATTCCCGTTTACGAAAGGAGAATTGTTATGACAAAGATCCCACACAGGATAATTTTAGCCGAGGAGCAGATGCCGAAGCAGTGGTACAATCTTCGGGCGGATATGAAATCCCAGCCCGACCCTTTGCTGAATCCCGCCACCTTCCAGCCGATCCGCACAGCAGAGCTTTATCCCATTTTCTGTGAGAAACTGGCGGAGCAGGAAATGGACTGCACCACAGCCTATTTTGATATTCCCGAACCGATTCAGGAAGTTTACAGGGCGTACCGCCCCTCCCCGCTCTGCCGCGCGTATGCGCTGGAAAAGCATCTGAAAACGCCTGCAAAGATTTATTTTAAATTCGAAGGCGGAAACACTTCCGGAAGCCACAAGCTCAACTCCGCCGTCGCACAGGCATATTACGCGAAGGAGCAAGGCTTGACGGCCCTTACAACCGAAACTGGGGCCGGTCAGTGGGGGACCGCGCTGGCCGAGGCTTGCGCATACTTCGGAATCCATCTGGATGTGTTCATGGTAAAGTCCTCCTACAGCCAGAAGCCGTACCGGAAGACAATTATGCAGACTTTCGGCGCAACGGTAACCGCCAGCCCCAGCGACACGACAAAAGCCGGCCGCACGATTCTTTCGGAAAAACCCGACACCACCGGAAGCCTTGGCTGCGCGATTTCGGAAGCAGTTGAAAGGGCGGTAAGCACTCCCGGATGCCGCTACGTGCTGGGTTCCGTACTCAATCAGGTTTTACTGCATCAATCCATTATCGGGCTGGAATGCAAAAAGGCCATGGAACTGCTGGGAGAATACCCGGACATTGTGATCGGCTGTGCCGGGGGCGGCTCCAACTTAGGCGGCTTGATTGCACCGTTTATGCAGGATAAGCTGCTGGGACGGGCAAACCCGTATTTCATCGCGGTGGAACCCGCTTCCTGCCCCTCGCTCACGCGCGGGCGCTACGCCTACGATTTCTGCGACACGGGCAAGGTTACTCCGCTTGCAAGAATGTACACCCTCGGCAGCGGCTTTATCCCATCGCCAAACCACGCGGGCGGGCTGCGCTATCACGGGATGTCGCCGATCCTTTCAAAATTGTACCATGACGGCTATCTGGACGAAGCGCGCGCCGAGGAACAGAGCAAGGTATTTGACGCGGCAATCCTGTTTGCCAAGCTGGAAACCATTCTCCCCGCGCCGGAAAGCGCCCATGCCATCCGCTGCGCGATTGACGAAGCGATAAAATGCAAGGAAACCAGCGAAGCGAAAACCATCCTGTTTGGGCTGACCGGAACCGGCTATTTCGATATGGCGGCTTATGCTTCCTACCTGGAAGGGAAAATGACCGATTCTATCCCTTCGGACCAGGATTTGCAGGCCGGTTTTGACTCCCTTCCGAAGATTCCCGGCATCCAAGAATAGCATGGCAAAATCTCTGATTTTGTCGAAGCTGGTGCGGTTTTTTTTCTGATTCCTTCGTCAATAATAACTAAATCCCATGAACAAAAAACTACGTTTTATACAAATGAGAGATTGTTAAAAAATCGATTGTTAATTCATTGACATTGCAAAACATGGGTACTATAATAGAATCCAGACAGAGTAAATATCTAACTTTAAGTACGAGATTTGTGACAAGGATTTGTCACGACCTTTTCAATACAACTCCTCCCCATAAAAAACAGGAACCGGTTGCAACCGGTTCCTGTTTTTTGTGCAATTTTTGCATGAAATAATTTCACAAAATGCTTTTTTGTCATATATTGCGAGTATAATGCTGATAGGCAATTAAATGTCGAGGAGTGTCAAAAGATGAATAAAAAGCGCAAAAGCCATTTTCTGTTGTGCCTGCTGATTTTCTTTATTATGATTCTTCCTGTGACAGCCGCACTCACCTGCTTTGCTGAAAATTACCTTGCGCTGGAGGACGTTGACCCCAGCCTTTACCTGCCAGAAAAGCATCTGTTTTTTCACCGCCCGGACGGCGGATTTGTCCTACTCAGCTCCGACGGCAGCCAAAAAACGATGGCCGCCCTGCTGGACAAAGACGGCGGCATGGATTTATCTTGCAGCAGGCCGGTGCAGAATTTGAAATATGTCTACGAAAAAGCTTCTCCATACGGGGATTTCCTTTATATTGTCGGGATGGAACTGAACTCCGACTCCAACGCGTTAATCTACCGCCTCAATATGAAAACCGGCGAACGGATTTATAATAAAATTCTTGGCTGTACCTTTGACTTCACGCGGGATTTCCACGCGGAAGCGGACGGGAAGCTTTCCCTTGTTACCGCCCCCGCCGGGCAAACAATCGACGCCGGCACGAAGGCGTCCGTTTACCGTTTCCAAGAGACAAACGGCATGTCGATTACGTCGGAAGCTCCCGAACCGGAACCCGGCCCCGGTTCCGCATCAAGCGATGCGCCGGCTTCCTCCGCCCCTTCGGAGCCGGCGGCGGAGCTTCCTTCTTCCATCCAGACTTACCGCTTTGAAAAGCCGGTGACAATCGAAGCGCTCCAGTCCGCGCTGGATGCGAACAAGCAAGGCGGAAAAGTCCGGGTCCTGTCGGCCGAAGACAGAACAGAGATAAAAAGCGGCCCGCTCGGAACGGGCCAGATTGTCCAAACCATTTTAAGTGGCAAAACGGAAACCGCCTATATTGTAGTGATCCCCGGCGATCTGGACGGCTCCGGCACCGTGACGGACTATGACTACCGCCTTCTGTGCGATTATTTCACACAAACCGCGGCGGGCGGTTCGGCTGTTCTCAGCGGGCCATATCTTGAGGCAGCAACCCTCAGCGGCGGAAAGCTGCCGGAAACCGGCGACCTTCTGAAAATAAAAAGGCTTATAAAAGAACTTCGCAATTGATTTTCAAAGAAAATCAAAATATAATGGTAAGAAATGAATACATGGAGGAACCTTTCAAATGTATGATAAACTTACCATAGCAAGCCTTTTCGACCTTAGCCATACGGCGGCGGCGCCGCTTCTGGAAAAGCTGAGCTACCCGTGGGAAGCCCTGCCGAAAATCGGCGAATTCATCCTTCAGTTAGGGCAGACCTTGTCCCCGGAGGAATATGAAAAGCGCGGCGAAAACGTTTGGATTGCAAAATCCGCGAAGGTTTTTGCTTCCGCCTTTATCAACGGCCCCGCGATCATCGGGCCGGATACGGAGGTTCGCCACTGCGCGTTTATCCGCGGAAACGCGCTGGTTGGCGCTGGATGCGTTGTGGGAAATTCCACAGAGCTAAAAAACGTAATTCTGTTTGACGGCGTTCAGGTGCCGCATTACAATTATGTCGGCGATTCCATTTTGGGATACAAGTCCCATATGGGCGCCGGCTCCATTACCTCAAACGTAAAATCGGATAAGACGCTTGTAAAAATCAGCGTGGAAAGCGAACGCTTGGGAACCAGCCTGAAAAAAGTCGGCGCCATGCTCGGCGACCACGTGGAAGTCGGCTGCAACTCCGTGTTGAATCCCGGAACGGTAATCGGCAGGGAAAGCACTATTTATCCCCTTTCCATGGTGCGCGGTTATGTGCCCGCCCGCAGCATTTACAAGCATTCCGGGGAAATTGCCGGAAAAATATAACCCGCCGCGATATTTCACGGGCTTTACATTTTTCACTCCCATTTCCCATATGATTGCGTATACAATTGTATAACGTATGAGGTGATTTCCATGGATACACAAAAGAGGATTGCGGCGATCCACGACCTTTCCGGCTTCGGCAAATGCTCGCTTACGGTTGCCCTGCCCATTCTGTCCGCTGCGGGAATCGAAGTCTGCGCCCTTCCAACCGCTGTGCTGTCCTCCCATACAGGCGGGCTTGCGGGATATACCTATCGGGATCTGACCGAAGATATGCCCGGCTTTGCAAGGCAGTGGGAACAGCTTGGACTGCGTTTCGACGCAATTTACAGCGGATTTTTAGGCTCGAGTAAACAAATCCAGATTGTATCAGATTTCTTTGATACCTTTAAAACGGAAAACAATTTCATCATGGTCGACCCCGTGATGGCGGACGAAGGCGTATTGTATAAGACGATCACCCCTGAGATGTCGGATGGGATGAAACAGCTCTGCCGTAAAGCCGACCTGATCGTGCCGAACATGACGGAGGCGACATATCTGCTGGGCAGCGAATACAACGAAGGCCCCTATACCCGCGAGTACATTGACTGCATTTTGCGGCGGCTGAGCGACCTTGGCCCGGAACAGGTGGTTCTTACCGGAGTATGGTTCAATCAGAGCCTGATTGGCGCGGCGGGGTACACCCGCAAAACCGACGAAGTCAGCTATGCGTTTTCCCAGAAGATTCAGGGGCATTACTACGGCACAGGGGATATTTTCGCCAGCGCGCTTTTAGCGGGGCTTCTGAATCAGATGCGGCTGCAAAACGCCATGCAGGTTGCGGTGGATTATACGGCCGGCTGCGTCCGGCGAACCAGAAACGCCGGTACGGACTTCCGGTACGGCGTAAACTTTGAAGCAGGCCTGCCCCGATTTATGCGCGAGCTTGGCCTTACAGAAGAATAATGTAGCAGCGGAGGGGACGATGTCCCCTCCGTTTACTTTGCAAATAAAACATTGTATAATAGGAAAACAAGCAAAGGCAGGCTTTGCTCCAAATTAGGAAGGAGGCGTTTCCTTGACGCTTGACTTACCTGTAATTCAAACTTCTTTTGACTTGGTACTTTTCGCTTTCCGCGTGATTGTACCGTTTGCGTCACTCATCGTAATATGCAGGTGCTTTGCGTCGCTCAAACGCGGTCGCAGACGGGAAGACCCCGTCGTAATATTGGAAGACATGGTAACACATGAAGTGATTCCTGTTTTATACTGGGAAAATTCCATCGGGCGCAGCAAAAGCTGCGATATCGTATTGAACGACCCTACTGCAAGCCGTGACCACGCCGTCCTGATGCGGCGCGAAAGCGGGTGGATTATTACCGACACCGGTTCAAAATCCGGTACCTTCGTAAGCGGCACCAAAATAAACGGCCCGTATCAGGTGATGCCCGGGGACGTGATGGCAATGGGTTCTACGGCATTGATGCTGAAGCGGGCAAACAATAACCCAAAGAAACGCAAATGGGTGCGGCGCCGCGCGGCGTCCCCGTTCGGACTTCTGCTCTCGGTCACGTTCATCCAGATTCTGTTGGTTTTTCAGGCCTGTTTCGCAACGGGCAAATTCAGCCCCACGCCACTACTTCCCTTCGGCGGCCTACTGGGGCTGGAATGGGGATTGTACTTTTATTCCATCAAAGGTCTAGGGCGCGTCAGCTTTGAGCTGGAAACCATCGCGTTCCTTTTAAGCGGCACGGGGCTCCTCCTCATTTCCGGAACGGACGTGAAAAGCACCTTTACCCAGCTCGGGGCGCTTGCAGGCGGGATCGTATTGTTCTGCGTTATGATCCAATTTCTGAGCGACCTTGACCGCGTAATGCGCTGGCGGCTGGCAATTGCAGGCTTTGCCATTCTGCTTTTCATAGCAAACCTGCTCTTGGCGCGCACGCACAACGGCGCGCGCAACTGGATTAAATTCGGCCCGTTAAGTGTGCAGCCCTCTGAATTTATTAAAATCGCCTTTATCTTTGTGGGGGCTTCCACGCTGGACCACCTGCAGACCGCCCGGAACTTAACCGGATTCATAGGTTTTTCCGCCGTCTGCATGGGCGCGTTATTTTTAATGCGCGACTTCGGCACGGCCTGCATATTCTTCGTAACCTTCTTGATCATCGCCTTCATGCGCTCCGGCAGCCTGCGTACTATCGCGCTGATCTGTTCCGTTGCGGCTTTCGGCGCTTTCCTCATTCTGAAATTCAAGCCCTACGTTGCGGATCGCATAAACGCCTGGGGACATGTCTGGGAGCATGTGAACGACTCCGGCGGCTACCAACAGACCCGCGTGTTAAGCTACGCTTCCAGCGGCGGGCTGTTTGGAATGGGCATCGGACGAGGCTATTTAAAAAACGTGTTTGCCGGCACAAGCGACTTGGTTTTCGGTATGCTCTGCGAAGAACTTGGACTGGCCTTCGCGCTGCTCCTTGTAATAACCATCGCGTTCGTGATGTTTTACGCCCGCTCGGACGCAACCCGCAGCCGCTCAACATTCTACTCCATTTCCGCCTGTGCGGCGGGCGGCATGCTGCTGTTCCAAACCTGCCTGAATGTGTTCGGCGCGACCGATGTGCTGCCGTTAACCGGCGTTACCCTGCCCTTAATCAGCCTTGGGGGTTCAAGCGTTATGGCGGTCTGGGGACTGCTAGCATTTATTAAAGCAAGCGATGAACGCACTTACGCGGCAAGGAGGAAGAACTGATGAAAACGACCGGAATCCGCTCATTAATCCTCTGGATTCTAGGGATGTGCTTCTTTGTCGGACTGGGATACCTTGTCCACGGCTTGGTTACAAACGGCCCAACCTGGGCCATGCAGCCCTTCAACAAGCATCTGACCAGCGGCTCCCAGCTTGCAAACGGGGGAGAAATCCTCGACCGCAACAATGTCGTGCTGGCGAAGAGCGAAAACGGCAAACGGATATACAACAGCGACGAAACTGTCCGCCGCGCCATGCTTCACGCCGTAGGCGACACCAAGGGCTATATTTCCACCGGCATACAATACAACTACCGCTCCGAACTTTCCGGCTACAATCTTATTACCGGGCTTGCAACGCCGACCGAAAAAAGCGGCGGCAGTAATATCAAGCTGACACTCGATAGCGCGCTGAGCAAGCTGGCCCTGCAAAAGCTAGGCAACCGCAGCGGCGCGGTCGCGATCTATAATTATAAAACCGGGGAAATGCTCTGCATGGTAAGCTCCCCGAACTTTGACCCGCAGAATCCACCAAAGGATCTGGATACGGACAAATCGGGGAAATACAGCGGCGTATACCTGAACCGCGTACTTTCCTCCTCTTATACGCCCGGTTCCATTTTCAAGCTGGTTACTTCGGCTTGTGCAATCGAGAACATCCCGGATCTGGACAGCCGGACATGGGACTGCAAGGGAAGCATCCTGATTAACGGAAACAAAATTACCGACGTTTCCTCGTATGGAAAGCTGAACTTTAAGAACGCGCTTGCAAAGTCGTCCAACATTGCCTTTGCGCAAATCGCGGTGGAGCTTGGAAGCGATAAGATGAACGCCATCGCAAACGAAATGGGCTTCAACAAAAGCTTTGATCTTGACGGAATTCCCACCAGCAAAAGCGTTTACAATGTAACCGGAGCAAAACCCAATGAGCTTGCTTGGTCAGGCGTCGGGCAATACACCGACCTGACGAATCCGTATCATATGCTCCTGATTATGGGCGCGATTGCGAACGAGGGTGTGCCCGTAAAGCCGTATGTAATCAGCAGTATCACTTCCCCGCTCGGGCTGACAACAAAAAGCGGACATACCCATGAAGGGGATCGTCTGCTGAAGGCTTCCACCGCCAATCGGCTGAAAGAATACATGCGGTATAATGTTTCAAACTACTACGGCGACAAAATGTTCCCAAACCTTTCTGTATGCGCGAAAACCGGAACCGCCGAAGTGGGGCACGGCAAAAAGCCGAACGGCTGGATGGTGGGCTTCTCCTCCAACCCGAACACGCCCCTCGCCTTTGCGATCGTTGTGGAAAATGCGAACAGCGGCATTTCTTCCGCCGGGCAGATTGCCTCCGCCTTGATGGCCGCGGCGGCAAAGATTCAATAACAAAAGGAACTTTCCAAATGGAAAGTCCCATTCTTATATTTCGTATTTTTTATTATGGCTTCCGCACATGTTCCAAAAGTCTTTGCATCCGGTCCATATGGTAATGATAAACTGTAAAAAGCTCTGAACCGGGTTTTAGGGCATCCTCCGTCAGTTCCATAACCTCAATCGCCCTTAGCTCGTCCAGAATCATCTTATAGGTGGAAATTTTACAGGATATTTTGAATACCTCATCGTCGTTCCATCGAAGGAATTTCGCTTGCGCAATGTACATTCGCACATTGTAGTTCAGCTTTTGGATGCCGGCTTCCACCCCGCCGATATCAATCTGCTGAATCTCGGCGGCATTCCCCATGGATTCCTCAATCATAGCGCAGAGCTGATCATAGGATTTTTTGATTTCCTCCGCGTAATTGGGCGGCATCATAACCAGATTCACAACAATAGCGACAACAATTCCAATAAAACAGTTTATCGCGCCGATAAGCGGGGTTCCCAACTGGAACATGATCGCCGTAAAAACAAAGCTGGACAGCGTCGCCGCACCGTCGAGGCGGAAAAAATGGCACAGATACAGCGTTAAGATGATTCCCACGCCGCACAGTCCCGCATTCGCCGGGGACACCGAAACAAGACCATAGCCGATCACCGCGCCAATTACAACGCCGATTATTTTATTGCGACCGGATTTTATTGACGCGTCAATGGATTTCCCCATCGTCATAACTGCGGCAATTACCATAAAAAACGGCTGATCCAGCTTAAAAAAAGTGGATAAGACAACGCAGAGCGTAACGGCAATTCCTGTCTTTACCACTCGAAAGCCAAGCCTGTGGTCGGATTTAAGAAAATTTTGAAGCCACTTCATGAATCACCTCATGCTGCGGGCAGCTATACCATAAATTTGCTCCGGCCTTTGAATAATAAATTTTGCCTGATTTTCCCGTAATTCCTTTTCGTCCCGAAAGCCCCAAAGCACCCCTACCGTATCCATTCCGGCGGCGGCACCGGTTTTCATATCGGTATTCGTATCCCCGATATAAAGGAAGTCCTTCGGTTCAATTTGAAGTTCATCCGCAATTAGCAGGGCACCGTCCGGCGAAGGCTTCCGTGCAACCTTAGGGCGTTGGCCGTAGCAGCAGTCGAACAGTTTTCCGTAAATGGATTCTACAATGGCTGTTGTGCAGTTATGCGGCTTATTCGAAAGCACCGCCAGCTTCAGCCCGGCGGCTTTCAGCTTTTCTACTGTTTCGCGCATGCCGGGGTAGTTTGTAACCAAATAGGTTGGGTTCCCTTCGTACAGCTCGTCGTATACTTTGCGCACCCTTCGGACATCTTCTTCGCCGTATCCGTCTGCGCCGCAGACAGTAGCCAGCATATTATGCAACAGCCTGTCCGCGCCGTTTCCAACCAGATACCGGTATTTGTCTACCGCAA
Organism: Caproiciproducens galactitolivorans; assembly: GCF_029266045.1. Taxonomy (NCBI): domain Bacteria; kingdom Bacillati; phylum Bacillota; class Clostridia; order Eubacteriales; family Acutalibacteraceae; genus Caproiciproducens; species Caproiciproducens galactitolivorans. The sequence continues at coordinate 39,842 of NZ_JAJUFJ010000016.1, forward strand.
TGGTTTCGTAGCCGCACTTCTGCAGAGCGGTGTTTGCAAAGTAAGCAATGGACGCAAGTGTGTTCGCTAGTGTTCCGTCCAAATCGAAAATGCATCCTTTATACAAAAAATCACCTTACATTCAGAATCAGACATATTAATAATAATAAACAATTTTGGAGTGATTTGCAAGTTTTTTATCGGTTCTGCGCCCTTCGCAAACGTTTTCGGCGCGCTGGATCTTCAAGCCCCCGGACAACAAGCCCGTAGCCGTCCAGATGTTTCCGTACGGCCATTTTAAGGAGCGCAACAGGGAATAATAATGAACGCCGGAGTTTTCGCTCCGGCGCTCGGTTCATATGTATTAATTCTGCATAGCAAGTTTTACTGTCTGCTGTTTTTTACCAGTAGGACAAATATTATAAATCGTCCCTTCTTTTCCAACCATGGAAACAGGTACTTTGGGCAAAAGCTTATGAATTAGCTCAACAAATCCATTCACCGGTGCTTCCGGCATTCCCGTTACAATATGGACAGCACCGATTTGTTTTGCAAACCCCACGGCGATCAATGCCGCATCGTCGTTAAAATACACGGTCATTTCCGCCTGTGCGTCACGTGCCGTCTGCCTCAGATACTCAAGCTCCTCACAGCTTTCATCCCCTGCGGAAGTTGGCTGCACGCAAAGAACTTGCAGAGAAGTGGAAGTTTCGTCAGCAATTTTCCTGCCGGCCCGAATCAACCTGTCGCAGTCACGCTGCCCCGTAACGCACACTAGGGTTGTATTTCCCTTCTTCAATCATTAGCCTCCTTTCCATAACCTTTCCCGACAATACAAGTATAAAATGGTTATGGTAACAGATAATGTATAAATCATTAACAAACTGTAAATAAAAAATTCGACTTTTTTTGTGCGATTCATACATTCAAGTTCTATTATAGCACAATGCAGAGGCTTTCACAAATGAAAAAGGCCGCGGAACCAATCGGCTCCGTGACCTTGCAGCGCCCCTAATCGTATCGGGGGCGTGTGTTATTTAATAACAGAGAGTGGGTCAATGTATTTTCCGTCTCTTTTCATGGAAAGATGCATATGCGAAGCATCAGCACTTTCAAAAGGCGTAATACCCACCGTGCCAATTTTCTGACCCTGTTTTAAAACTTCGCCTTTACGGACAATTATAGTGCCAAGGCCGCAGTAGCTTGTTTCTATATTGTCGTGCATGACAACTACGGTGTTTCCGTAAAAATCGTCCGACACAATATCCTTAACCGTACCGTCCGCGGCGGCCTTTACGGTATCCCCCGGCTTCGCCGCAAAATCCGTGCCTGTATGCACGCGCCAATCCTTGAAGGTTTTGGAATAGACCGGATTCTGGCCGCTGAAGCCTTGGGTAACCGTTTTTTCAACCGGGCTGGTAAAAGTTAATACTTTCGCCTCCGTACGCTTAGCGGGTACCTTGGAGGGCGGAGTTACAGGGGCTTTTGAAACTTCCTCTTTTACTTTTGGCGCCGGTTCAGATGAAATCACCGGTGCCGGTTCCGAGGATTCCTCCTCGTACACTTTAATGCCGCTGACCGCTTCATTCGTATGCTGAACCTGCTTACTGCTGACTGTTCCTTCATTGGGAGCCGCGTAATTCACTACGCTGTCATAGGTTGTCCATGCCGCCACGCCGATTGCAATCAGGCATACACCGAGCGCAATATAAAACCCTCTGGAATTATCCTTTTTTGGTTTATTGTTTAGCAGATGTAAATTATCCATTCGTGCCACCTCCGATACTATTTTGACCACATAATAGGCGGTCTATTCGGAAATGGAAGTGAATTTTTGACAAAATAAAAAAGAAAAAGAACCCAGTCCGAATGATTGGGTCCTTCTTCATTAGCTTGAGGGGTCTATTGAGGAGGGTAGAACATGTATCAAGTAATGGTGCGGCTCCATATCCTTGATTACATCTCTATTATATAGCAATGCGCTTTTGAGTTGTTAAATAGCTATGAATTTCTTATGAATTTTTGGTTTTACATCGTTTGTTTGATTTCTTCTAATTTTATGTTATAATGTTTATATAAGGATTTTTAAGGGGGCGCGCTGTGTGTTGACCGAAAGCCAGCGAAAAGTTTATGAATACCTGAAAAGCAGGACGGAGGGCGGACTTCCGCCGACCGTGCGCGAAATATGCAAAGCAACGGGACTTCGGTCCACTTCAAGTGTGCATGCCCATTTGAAAACATTGGAACGCTTGGGCTATATTACTCGCGACGCCCGCTTAAACCGTGCAATCCATCTTGCAGGCGAGCAAAGTACAATCCAAGTTCCCATTGTCGGCAGGGTTGCCGCAGGGCAGCCGATCCTCGCCATAGAGGAGATTGAAGGCTATGTACCCTATGCTCCCAGCAATAACCGAAGCAGTTCGGAATATTTTGCACTAAACGTCCGCGGCGACAGCATGATCAACGCGGGTATTCTGGACGGCGACATTGTCATAGCGGTGAAAACCGCCACCGCAAATAACGGCGAAATTGTCGTCGCAATGATTCAGGACGAAGCGACCGTAAAGCGATTTTACCGCGAAAAGGACGGTATCCGGCTTCAGGCGGAAAACCCGGCTTATCAGCCAATTTACGCGAAGGAAGTTTCGATTCTGGGCAAAGTCACGGCTGTTGTGCGCCATTATAAATAAAAAAGAAGAAAAAACGGGCATGGGATTCCTTGATTCCATGCCCTCTTTCATTTTATAAATAAGCATAACCGATTGGAAGCACACGCGGGTAATTATTCCGCCACCAGTACCGCGCGTACCGGGGAGGCCTCCGCGCCGCCTAGGAGCAATGGCAGGGCGATCAGACGGTAGTTACCCGGTTCCACTTCGGAAAGGTTCAAGCCCTCTAGTATCGGAATCCCGGCGCCCAACAGCTCCCGGTGGGCCGGATAGGCTTCGTCCTTGTCCGTTTCAATGCTGAGAGAATCCGTACCCACCAGCAAAATACCGGCGTCGGTCAAGGCAAACGCTCCGCTTTCGGAAAGGAGCGCTTTTTCTTCTCCTTTAAACAGGATCCGCTTTTTGGCAATCGGCAGGATACGGTCAATATCCGAGCCGGTAATAATCCCCTGCATCTCTATAACCGTACACTCACCGAGAAAACGTTCCGGTTCCAATTGGTCAACTGTTTTTCCGTCCTCAATAAAGTGGCTTGGAGCGTCTATGTGGGTTGAAGCGTGACAGCCTGTGTAAAACCCTGAAAGATTGCAAACATCGCCCAAATCCATTCTGCGCAGCCTGTCGCGGCGGGGAATGGGGTCGCCGGGATAAACGGGAGCTGAAAACAGTTCACGCGAAATGTCGATCACCTTCATGGTTTTCACCTCTTTTATATGTTGGGAAGGACCTTCCGAATCAGCTCCGCCGATTTCCGGGCAGAGCTCGCAGCAAATGTAGGGAAATCCACCTTTGCCGCTTCATTCGCGTTATCCGATATGGCGCGGATAACCACAAATTCTATCTGATTCATATAACAAACCTGCGCAATACTGCCGCCTTCCATTTCACAGGCTGACGCACCGAATTCCTCCGCAATTTTATTCAGCGTGCCGACATCGCCGATAAACTGGTCGCCGGTTGCGATAATTCCGGTATGTACGCCCTTCCCGTAGATATTCTGTGCCGTAGCAGCAACAAGGTAGGAAAGACGTTTGCTGGCTGGAATCGTAACAAGGTTCAGCCCGCTGATCAGGCCCTTTTCGTCGCCGAGTGCAGTAGTATCCATATCATGCTGTACCAGCCCGGTCGAGACAACGATATCGCCAATATGGATTTCCTTTCCGATACCGCCCGCCACACCGACATTAATCAACGCGTCTGTTCCATATTTTAAAATCATGGTCTGCGCACAGACGGCGGCGGCTACTTTGCCGACTCCACATTTCGCTACAACGCAGTTGGTGTTTTCAATTTTTCCCATATAAAAAACGATTCCGCTGATTGTCTCCGAGTTCCGGTCGGTCATAACCGAAATCAAATTTTCCACTTCAATTTCCATGGCCCCGATAATACCGATCATATTTACACCTCATCCTTATTTTAAATATTAAGTATAAAGCAAGAACGATAGAAAAGCAATGAGGAATATTGACGCCGCCTTCAACTCAGGAAAGCAGGCTGAAAGAATACAGCATTTACTCTACACTATACTTCCGATATTTGCTTTTTTGCTTCTCGCAATCTTCACACGAAATTACAAAACCCGCCTTATATATTTGCTGCGAACAGTACCATATGTAAAAAAGCCACCTGTCGTAAGACAGGTGGCTTTCTTGGCTCCCCAAGTTGGACTCGAACCAACGACCCTGCGGTTAACAGCCGCATGCTCTACCGACTGAGCTATTGAGGAATATTTGTGTTGGCACCTTCCTATTGTCCCGGGCCGTTGCCAGCCAAGTATCTTCGGCATCGATGAGCTTAACTTCCGTGTTCGGAATGGGAACGGGTGGACCCTCATCATCATCAGCACCAACTAATATTTCACACATTGCTGTGCGGATATCAATTTATCTGCTAATCTATATCAATGGACATTTCGCAATTGGTGACCCGTGGGAGAATCGAACTCCCGTTATCGGCGTGAGAGGCCGGTGTCTTAACCGCTTGACCAACGGGCCATATACTGTCAGACGCA
>NZ_JAJUFJ010000012.1:0-96798 GCF_029266045.1 Caproiciproducens galactitolivorans
CGAATTTTGTGCAAAAGGCGAGCGCCATATTGTCAGCGTATTCAAAATCATTCAGGAGTTGCTGCAGACGAAGGCAGTAAAGTCAAAGGCAGATAAAAGTGTTAAGCCCAAGAATGAGTATCAAAAACTCATGGAGCTGCTCTGAACACCGCGGAATCCAGTATGCATAGTGTCATGAGTACGGCAATGAGTCGGTTGCTTTCCTTCATTGACAGCGAATTAGAGCAAATCCTTTGCTTTGATTCCTATGTGGATGCAGAGCAGTTCTGCAACGATAAAGTGGCTGTTTTCATTGTATTTCCGGAAGAAGACCCCACGAAGTTTTTTCTCGTCAATTTGTTTGTTTCTGAACTTTACAACGAATGTCTGACCATCGCGAACCAGAATGGAAAAAATAAATTGGACCGGCGTATCCTTTTTTATCTGGACGAAATTGGGACCATGCCGAAATTTGATAATCTGGATCAGATGTTTATGGCCGGGCGGTCCAGAAACATCCTTTTCTTTCCTATGCTGCAATCGGTCGCGCAGTTTGATAAAAAATACGGCCGCGACGGAACAAACATCATTTTGGAAGCCTGCCAGAATGCCTTAGTTGGCGGACAGGCTCCACTATCAAAAAGTGCAAGCGATTTTTCCGATATGCTGGGAAAGATGACGGTTCAGGCGGGAGGCGTTTCCTACAACGGAAACGGGCTGCTTCAGACAAGTTCATCCCAAAATTATCATATGGTATCAAAACCATTGATTAGCGCAAACAAACTTAAAACACTGCCTAAAAATCAATGGGTATTAATGAAAACACATAACCACCCGTTTATAACGACTCTAAAGCGCTATAACGAATGGGGAATTGAACTAAACTGTCCCTATGAAATGCCGGAATTCGCGGCACGCCCTGTGCGCTACGCCAGCAAAGATGAACTATGGGCCGCAGTACTTGCCCAATATCCGCAGAAACGAGAACCGGAACCGGAAGAAATTCCACTTCCAGAGGAACCTCCCGTTGTGCGGAAGACGCACATTTCGGATGAATTGATATAACCTGAATTGATAAAAGAGGGAACCGACTGAACCGGTTCCCTCTAATTTTATATAAGGAGAATATGCCGTGGAAAACTTTTACCTGTGCAACAGTGCCGCCCTGCAGGCCAACCTCTCAAAATCAGCGTTTAAGGTTTACTCTTTTCTTGCCATGAGTGCACACAATCGCACCCGTTCCAGCTTCTACAAACGGAGCAGCATCGCGATGCATTGCCATATGAGCGTATCAACGGTGAACCGTGCGGTTCGGGAACTGTGTGGGAAAGGATTGTTGGAAGTGAAACGCAGATTTTTAGAAAAAGGTCAGCAGACTTCCAATGACTATATTCTGATCGACAATCCCCAGCTCACAACAAACGATATTGTGGCTTCTCAGGCCAATCAAACGCAGCCTAAATTTAACTGCGATAATTACACAAAAAAGGCTCAGAACGGCGTTCAGACAAAACTTTGCCTATTCAAATGTAGCCCTGCCGGATTTCAGGTAAAGCTATCGCCATCTGAAATGAAAGTGTATTCCTGTCTGTTTTTTCATGCCGGCCGGTCCGGTCAATGCAAACCATCGAAGAAACGGATCGCCTCCGACTGCAGTATGAGTGTGGACACGGTTACCAGGGCTATTCGGAAACTGAAAAGCGCAGGCTTAATATCCATTGTCCCGCAGACGCGGATGGAACGTTATGGAAACAATGGAACCAGTGTAAATCTGTACATACTGAATGCTTCAACGGATCGGAAAAAACATTCCAGAAAGCACTTCCCAAGCCTTTGGAAAGTGCTGTTTTATCTTTTTTTCATCCGTTTGACACCCTCCCCCATGTCACTGGTGACACCCCATAGAACTATATCCAGAACAAAGGTTACGTTAAAGCAGAGAAAAGAGTATTTTATCTCTCTATTAGCTAAGTGCTATACAGCGAATATTTATCCGAAATCGTCATGGAAAAACCAGTTAACCGGAAGGCAACGAAAATTCAGTGACTCCGGATAATATCACAGCTGGGCAATTCTTTTTTCCCTGCTTTAGAACATCTTTGCGAAAAATGAGATTGGAGAGGACAACATGAACGAAATTATTGGACTTCCGGTTCTTGTTTCGGAGCGGCACCGGATTGTGATCAACCGGAGCTTTCGGGATTTGCTGAATATTCCAGAAACCGGGTCCGTACAGGTTATCATTAACCGGAACCGTTTGCAGGTATTTCCAGACGTCGTTGAACTAAAGGGAGGAGTCCGAAAAGATATTAGTGCAGGCAGGTTTAATCTGCCGATGGAGTGGGTTCGGGCAAACGGCGTAGAGGTTGGTGACTACGTCTTTTTGATTGCAGCGGAGGATTGTATTCTCGTCTGTCCATCCATCAAATTTTCAACTTTTTCTCAGGAGGGCCAATTATGAATTATAGTGGGATAATTACCATGTTGATTTTACTACTCTATTTTGCTAAAATAGAATATGAAAACAAGGGCATAAAATGGGGTAATTCTTTGGATTATGCAGTACTAGGCTCCCTAATTATTGTAGCGTTAGAATTGGGTTTCGAGATCTGGAGAACCTTTAAGGATAGAAATGATTCTCAGTCAGAACACACAAGGATTCAGGATAATGACGACAAGAATAGGAATCTGCTTATTAAGGACCATGAGCGACTAAGTGATAAAATCGACGCGAGCCAAACTCTCATCAGAGAGGGACAAGGACGCATTTCGCAGACAACATCTGAAATACATGCGGCAGTTTCGTCAATTGATAAACAATTAGCTGTAGAAGAAGCCAGAAGAGAGGAACTAATAAATTCCATGACTTCCAACCAGCGTAATCTGCATGATCAAATTAACGCTATTTATGCATTAAATGAGCAATTACCTATCCTGCAACTTGAAAAGCAGCAGATTACCGAAAAATACGAAGCTCTTCTAAAAGAACATAAAGATCTAGAGCATAACTACCTCATTCTCCAAATGGAACGCGATGAGTTGCAAAAGAAATATGAGTATCTTTTACAAGGCTTCGAGCAGGAGGAAACTGAGAATTTTACACAGAAGATCGAATAAAAATAACAGAACGAAGCGGAGCAGAATTTCCTGCTCCGCCTTTTTATAGAGAGGTTTGATAATCATGAAATACATTGGCAAAATTATTAGCTACCCAACAAAGTTGTTCGTTAACAACCGCATCTACATTCCTAAAGAATATTTACACTTTTATGGAATATCGGAAATCAATGATGAGTTGTTCTTTAAAACATCAGATCGACAACTGTTTTATCAGCCATCTTATCTTTGCAGAAAAGAAGCAATCCATACAAGTCTTGCTCCATTATTGGGGGACTGGTTACTTTACCTATTTCGTGGGTTAGAGAACACCGGCTGAAACATGGGGATATCCTGTTCTTGCTGGGAACAACAGAGGGAATACTGGTTCTTACAAAATAGGAAACAACAAAAAACGTGAAGCAGTTTTGCTCTGCTCCACGTTACCTACGGGTTATTTTCTTTGTTCATGTCAGAATTAATCAGATCAACCACATATGCGTTAAGACTTTTTTCTCTTACATTTTTCGCAAATGCAGCAACCACTTCTTTCTAACCTTTTGGAAGTCGAATTAAAAGCACGCATTTCGGTTACATGTCAAGGTCTGTACCCTTATTGGCTAGTGAGGGTGCAGACTTTTGTTTTTCCACAACACTCCACAATGCGGTTTGCATTGTGTACCTCATAATCCGAATGTAACATTCGCGGCGTGAGGTTGGCGCCCTTTGAGAAATATTTCAATCAATCGGCACCAGCGATTGATGAAATCATAGTGTAACACAAAGACTTTCTTTGTCGGAGCCGGAAACTTGGATACCGCGAAGCCGGCATAACCGCGTTTGCGATCAACTGCATGCTGATATCCAACTGGCAATTGGATGTGCGATAATCCCGGCAAAGTTATAATGATACTTCTGTCCGGCCAACGTTACTGTATTGGGGGCAGCTTCCAGAGAACCTGGAAGAGGAATCTTTATTCCTATGCGATTATGCCAACAATCCTTTGTGATACATAAAAATCTATTTGATAACAAGGGCAAAAAACAACAAGGGCAAAAGCTTTCGCTTTTACCCTTGATCATAATGTGGTGGACGTTATAGAACTCGAATCTATGACCTTTCGCACGTCAAGCGAATGCTCTACCAGCTGAGCTAAACGTCCATATTTTTTAACGCTCGACTATTATAGCGCATATTCGTGGAAAAATCAAGTCTTAATTTTAAAAAATTCCGTATCCTTATCAATTTGCTTGTATTCAAAGTTCTCTTCGGCTATAATAATTTAGAATAAGAAGCTGAATAGAATGTGAGGTGCTAGCTATGTCGATCGGTTTGGTTTTGGAAGGCGGCGGTATGCGCGGGGCATATACAAGCGGCGTGTTGGAGGTTTTATTGGAAGAGAATATCGAGTTTCCAACAGTATACGGCATCTCTGCCGGTGCCTGCAATGCACTAAGCTATATATCCAAGCAGAAAAAACGGAACTTCGATATTTTTTATAACTATATTGCGGATAAGCGATACATTAGTGTGGAAAATTTAAATCAAACTGGATCGCTGTTCGGGTTTGATTTTATTTTCGGTGAGCTTTTTCACAAGCTCCTTCCATTTGATTACCAAACCTTCTTCGATTCCCCGGTTGGATTGAAGGTAGGCGCGACGGATCTGAAAACAGGTGAGGCAGTCTATTTTGACAAAGCGGATCTGGATGAGGATTTTACCGCCGTTAAGGCGTCAAGCTCACTGCCGTTTATTTCCAATATAGTTTCTTACCGCGGGTATGAACTGCTGGACGGCGGCTGTGTTGCGCCGATCCCGATTGAGCGTTCGATTTTTGACGGGAATGAGCGAAATGTGATTGTCTTGACACGTGACCGCACATATCGTAAAAGTTTGCGCCCGGAATTCCCCCGCGCGGTGCTTCGGGTAAAATACGGCGATTATCCGAATTTTGTGAATGCCATGCTTATTCGAGCGGAGGTTTACAATGACGAACTGGAAATCTGCCGCCGACAGGAGGCAGCGGGAAAAGCCGTTATCATACGGCCCAGCAGGCCGATTGAGGCCGGACGTTATGAAAAAAATCCCGAGGTTCTCAAAGCGATTTATGAGATGGGCATGAACGACTGTCGAAACAAGTTGAAAGAATTGCATGCATTTATGGACGCTGATATCGGAGAAAAAAAGGACGGTTAAAATCCGTCCTTTTTTTCTTGACAATGTGAAAAGAGCGGCTTATTATATTTTATATGCAAATGATTTGCATTTGAGGAGGCACGCAAATGAAAAAACTTACTGCCGTAGTTTTGGCGGCTGTTATTTTTTTCTGTACGGCAGGGTGCGCACACCGAACGGAGAAACCGATTCGTTTTCGGGTGGTGACCTCGTTTTATCCCCTGTATATTATGGCGCTCAATATTACCGACGGCGTTTCCGATGTACAGGTTGACAATATGGCGGGGCAGCAAGCCGGCTGCCTGCATGATTATCAGCTGCGGTCGCAGGATATGAAAAATATCGAACAGGCCGACGTGTTTGTTATTAACGGCGCGGGAATGGAAAATTTCATGGATAAGGTAACGGCCCAGCTTCCCAAGCTGCGCGTAATCGATTCCAGCAAGGGGATAACGCTGGCAAAAGACGAAAGCGGGGAGGAAAATCCGCACACCTGGGTTTCCATTACGAATGCCATCCGGCAGGTGTCCAATATTGCGGAAGGCCTTGCGGAAGCCGACCCCGCAAACACCGCTGTTTACCGGAAAAATGCGGAGGAATATGAAGCAAAGCTGAGCCTCCTGCGTAAAAAGATGCATGAGGAACTGAGCAGTATTTCGAACCGGGATATTATCACTTTTCACGAGGCGTTCCCGTATTTCGCCGAAGAGTTCGGATTGAATATTGTGAGGGTGGTCAACCGGGAACCCGACAGCCAGCCGAGCGCACGCGAACTTGCCGAGACGATCCGCCTTGTCCGTGCAAGCGGCATCAAAACGATTTTTGCGGAGCCGCAGTATCCGGAGTCAGCGGCGAATATTATCGCAAAGGAAAGCGGTGCGGCAGTTTATTCGCTTGACCCGGCGGTAACGGGTGAAAACAAGAAAGACGCTTATCTAACCGCAATGGAAAACAATCTTACGGTTCTAAAAAAGGCTTTAAAGTAGGGGGGCACACATGGAAACTTGCAGGTGCAGTACGCAAATACGCAATTTAACGGTAAAAAAACACGATGGAGTGATTCTGCATAACGTATCGCTCGATGTTCACCACGGAGAAATCCTGGCACTAATCGGTCGGAACGGCGCGGGCAAGACAACGCTTTTGAAGGCGCTTCTGGGGCGCATCCCCTACACGGGCAGCGTGGTTTTTTCGAACGCGCGGGGGGAGAAGATTGAGAAACCGCGCATCGGGTATGTGCCGCAAAACTTGGTTTTTGACCGTTCCACGCCGGTTACGGTGGGCGATCTGCTTTGCGCGAATATGGGCGGTTTCCCTGTTTGGCTGGGGCATAAAAAGGAACAAATAGCACGGGCGGAACGCCTGCTCGCACAGGTTGGCGGAAGCCCTTCCCTGTTGAAAAAGCGCATCGGCAGTTTGTCCGGCGGTGAGCTGCAGCGCGTGCTGCTCGTTTTTGCGCTGGAACCGAAGCCGGATCTGCTCCTTTTGGATGAACCGGTTTCTGCGGTGGATCGAAAGGGAATCGGGGCCTTTTACGATCTTGTCACCTCGATGCGTGCGGAGCATCAAATGCCGATCATTCTCGTTTCCCATGACTTAAACCATGTGGAAAAATACGCAACCCGGGCCGCCTTGCTGGACGGTACCATTGTTGTAAGCGGAACTGTGAATGAGGTTATGAAAACTCCGGAAGTCAGGGAAGCCTTCGGACTGAAATTGACCGGAGGGGTGAGGAAATGAGTGTGATTTATTCCTTAATCGGTCTGCTTCTGCCATTTGAATGGACAGAATTTTCCTATATGAAAAACGCGCTGCTGGCGGTTCTGCTCATTACGCCGCTGTTCGGGCTGGTCGGCGTGATGATCGTGAACAACAAAATGTCATTTTTCTCCGACGCGCTTGGCCATTCGGCGCTGACGGGCATTGCAATCGGCGTTTTGATGGGCGTTGACAACTATCTTGTTTCGATGATGGGCTTTTCGCTGCTTTTTGCGCTTTGCATTTCGGCGGTTATGAAGTCCGAAACCTCCTCTGCGGACACGATTATCGGGGTGTTTTCTTCCACCGGGCTTGCCCTGGGCATTGTGCTGCTGTCGGCGTCCGGGGGGTTCGCAAAATATTCCGGCTATTTAATCGGGGATATTTTAACGGTGCAGCCGGAAGAAATCCGCATGCTTGCATTGATTCTGGCAGCCGTTGTCCTTCTTTGGGGCTTCTTTTTCAACAAGCTGATGCTGGTCAGCATGAATACCGATCTTGCCGCGAGCAAGGGAATCCGCGTCCGGCTGGTGGAAAAATTCTTTGTGATTCTGGTTGCGGTGATTGTTACCGTTTCCATTAAGTGGGTCGGCGTGCTGATTATCAATTCCCTGCTGGTGCTTCCTGCGGCCTCGGCCCGCAACCTTGCGAAAAGCATGCGTTCCTATCATTTTACCGCCATCGGGATTTCCCTGTTTTCCGGCGTGAGCGGGCTGATCATCTCCTATTACGCCGGAACTGCGGCGGGTGGGACTATTGTTCTGGTAGCCGCCGTCATCTTCTTTATTACGTATTTTTTGAACCAGGCGCGCGCAAAGTCCTGATTCGGGTTGCATGGGGATAAGGATTTGTGGTACTATTTTAACAAAGTAAATCCGTAAACTGGATAAACGGAACAGGAGATTGAATATGAAGCATCCGTATTTTAAGCCAGCGGATATCCTGCTGCCGAAGAACGTGCCGACCGAAAAATGGTGCGTGGTGGCCTGCGACCAGTACACTTCCCAGCCCGAGTACTGGCAGGAAGTGAAAAAAGCGGCGGGGGATACATCCACATATTATCTGATCTATCCGGAATGTTATCTTGAAACGACCGACACCGAAGCATATGCCGCCGGAATCAATTCCACAATGAAGCGCTATTTGAAGGAGGGCGTGTTCCGGGAGCTGAAGGACAGCTACCTTCTTGTCGAACGCACCCTGGCGGACGGCAGGGTGCGCCGCGGGGTCATAATGGCTCTGGATCTGGAACAGTACCGCTATGAAGCGGGGAGCAAAACGCCGATTCGCGCAACCGAGGGAACGGTTCTGGAACGGATCCCTCCCCGTATGGAAATCCGGCGCGGCGCTCCGCTGGAGCTTCCCCATATCATGATTTTGATTGACGACAAACAGCGCAGCGTGATCGAGTCGATCGAGCCGCAGGATTTAGCGCTGGAATACGAAGGAAAGCTGATGCAGAACAGCGGAAGCATCCGCGGTTTCCGCCTAAACAAAAGGGCGGCCGAGCGGCTGGAAAATGCGCTGGATAACCTTCCGGTCAGGGATAATCTGCTTTTCGCCGTCGGGGATGGGAACCATTCCCTGGCGACCGCGAAGGCCTGCTTTGAAGAACTGAAAAAGACGCTGGCACCAGAAGAGGCCGCGTGTCATCCCGCGCGCTGGGCGCTTGTGGAGGTCGTGAACCTTTACGACGATTCCCTTCGGTTTGAGCCGATTCACCGCGTAGTTTTCCTGACAAAGCCCGAGGAGCTTCTGCGCGAGCTTTCAGAGTATTATGAAATTTCCGAAGTTCCCTGCAAAGGACACCGAATTACTTGTATTACCGGAAAAGAGAAAAAGGATATCTGGGTGAAAAATCCGCCGTCCAATCTTGAGGTGGGTACATTGCAGAAATTCCTTGACACGCGCCTTTCATCGGTAGGTGGAAAAGTCGATTACATACACGGGGAAGATGTTGTTGAAAAGCTCTGCGCTGAAAACGCGGACGCGGTTGGCTTTCTTCTTCCCAATATGGAAAAAAGCAGTTTATTTGAAACCGTAGCCCTTGATGGCGCGCTGCCGCGCAAGACTTTCTCCATGGGTCACGCCTGTGATAAGCGGTTTTATATGGAGTGCAGAAAAATTAAATAAATCTTAAAAGCCGCTCATTGTGGCGGCTTTATTGAGAAATAAATCCGCATAAACAAGAAAGGGAGTTCTCACTCGCGTGAAAGCTCCCTTAATAACTTAAAAATTTTATTCAGACTATGATGGAGAAGCTTCCTGCACCAGAGGGTCATCAAAGGGTAAATTACCAATAATTGGATCCAGTGAAACACGCTGGACAAGTTTTGCTTTAAGCAGATGATTTGCAGAATTTATATACTTTAATGTCTCCTGATTTCCCTCCTCACATTCACAGAATTCTAAAAATTCCTCAACTTCCTGTCGTTGTCCTTCATATTTATCCCCGCCCAAGTCATCCGGTAATTTGCCCATAGTGTATTGCACCAAATGTTGTTTGTAAATTTTCCAGTTAGTAGCATTTAAGTCATCCAAACTCCACTTTTTCTTCATTAACTTCAAGAATTCAGCGTCTCGTTTTTTTAGCGATTGCATGGCTTTTTCCTCATCCTGAAAGGTGCAGACTAATGGGTTTTTCTTACCGTTTATCACCAGAACATTTTTGACTACCACCGGATTCAGATTTTGCATATTGGAGCTAACAGAAGTTTTCAAATTTACGGACAGCACTTCGATGGGTTCGGAAGTGGTGATTTTTCCTTGCAAGCTTACCACCGGAAAACAGACGACAGGGACCAGAGCAACGACTGCAATTAATAGTTTTTGTGTTTTTTTCATATACTACCCTTCTTTTTTATAAAATTGTCATGAAAAGATTGCATATATGGTACCATCCGGTTGGCTTAACCAACCTTTTGCTCGTCCGCTGTTATCTGAGGCCCAACATGCATAATCATCGGAGTGTTGTGTTATGAAAAAATCATAAAAAGTTCTTCCATATCTGGTTTTTTGGTTATTTGCCCGTTGAGTTACATAAGCAAGGTGATGATATACTTTATTACCAGATGTATCCATACCGATAACACTCCCACCTTTTGTATAAAGTTGCTTTGAAAAATCTAAAAAATGCTCTTTTGTTAAACCAGTATACCATCTTGGCTTCCAATATTTTGCAAATTCAGAAGCGACAGTCCATGCTTTTGTCGGTATGGCTCCGGTATAAAAGTAATTACTATGCCAATAACCATCCTGGGGCACGCCGCCTTCTTTACAAATTTGTGAGACAAAATTTGTACAATCTCCACGGTTGTAATAAATGTACTCGGAGTTGGGCGATTCCGCATACTGTAGGGCGTATTCGTTTGCGGCTGTAATATTCGTCAATCCTGAGATCTGGTTAGGAGAAATTTTTCCTGGTTCATTTGTCCGGGTGGAAGTTAAAGAATTTTGCTTTTTTTTAACAAGTGAATCCGTGTCGGGTAAATGTCCTATCATATCATCCAACACGATTTTTGAGATAGTATGATTCCGTAGTTTTGTGTTTGCAAGAGACACAAAGTCTATTACCTCATTATTTAAAATACTGTTTTCATAAGTATCTAAAAAGGCTTCTAAACTTTGAAACTGTTTTAATAAGCTACCCTGTTCATCATACATTTTATTTGAATCGGGGTCACTCATATAATAATCAATTGCAGTTCGATACTCTTTCCGATTATCGTTATTGAGCTCATCAAGACTATACTTTTTTGCTAAAATCTTTAGAATGGTATCGCACTTTGTTTTTGCGAGTTTTAAAGATTCATTCGGATTTTCAAAAGTAAATAACAGTGAATTTTCAACACCGTCGATTACAATGGATTTTTGATATAATATATCTCCGAAGCCACTTAATAGATTGTAATTTGCATCAGCTTTCTTATGGGCTTCAATTACCTGAATAGGCTGGGTGGTGCAGTATTTTCCTTCTTTTAATAGAGCAATCGAATTTTGATCTTCATTCTCATCATTCATTGAAGAATCATGAACGGCTGAGTCTTTTTTATCGTTGAAGTTTGGATCTTGATTAGCTGACGCAGCTAAAGGCACAGATACGAAAAAAGATAGAGCTAAAATAGAGCAAATCAATTTTTGATGTATGAGTTTCATTTTTATTCCTCCTAAATTAATAGGCATTGTTTTACATTTTTAGAAACAATTATAAATGTGCAACGGTATCATCTTCTCAAAACTTTTCTTATTTAAAATTATATTTTCGAATTATTAAAATGTCAACAAAAACAATGGGAAAAATTTCAAGAATTACCAATATTTAAAAATAAGAATAGACTTCAAGTTTATAACGACCGCCGGATGACTCCGACGGTTTATTTTACTATATTGAATAATTTTTTATCGAAAGTGTCAATGTTTTACGAAGCGCTTTATAATGGGGCGGAATTGTGATACTATTAAAGAAATCATGTTCAAACGGCTGCTTTAGGCGGCGGAACGGGGGAAATATGTCTGACGTAATCAGAGTATTTGTAGAAAAGAAACCCGGCTTTGATGTGGAAGCACAGCACATCCGGTCGGACCTTGTCGAAAATCTAGGGTTGACCTCCGTTGAGGAAATCCGGCTGATCAACCGCTACGATGTTTCCGGGCTGACAAAAGAACAGTTTGCCGCGGCGCGGGACACCATTTTTTCAGAACCGAATGTGGACAACGTATATGACGAAGTGTACCCTTTTCCGGAAGGTTACACCGCATTTGCCATGGAGTATCTGCCCGGTCAGTATGACCAGCGCGCCGATTCCGCCGCGCAGTGCGTCCAGCTTTTGACGCAGGGGGAGCGCCCGCAGGTAGCGACCGCCCGCGTAATTGCCGTTAAGGGCAATGTAACGGAAGAAGAACTGAATAAAATCAAGAATTATATGGTGAACCCTGTGGAGAGCCGCCTTGCTTCTATGGAAAAGCCCGAAACTCTCGACACGGCGGCGGAGACGCCTCCCGATGTCGCTCGTGTGTCGGGCTTTATCGATTGGAGCGAACAGGAGCTTCGGGGGTATTATGAATCCATGGGCTTTGCCATGAGCTTTGAAGATCTGGTATTCTGCCGCGACTATTTCCGGAAATCGGAAAAGCGCGACCCGAGCGTGACGGAGCTACGCGTGATCGACACCTACTGGAGCGACCACTGCCGCCACACCACGTTCTCAACCCGTCTGGAAAAGATTGAGATTGAAAAATCCGCTCTCAGCGGTGTGATCGAAGACGCTCTCAAAGCATATTACGACGCGCGCGCCGAAGTGTACGGCGAAACCGACCGCCCGGTTTCCTTAATGGACATGGCGGTGATCGGTATGAAGCTTCTGCGCAAAAGAGGGAAAATCCCGGATTTGGATTTAAGCGAGGAGATTAACGCCTGCTCCATTGAAGTACCCGTTACTGTGGACGGAAAAGAAGAAAGATGGCTGGTGCAGTTTAAGAATGAAACCCACAACCACCCAACGGAAATCGAGCCGTTCGGCGGCGCGGCAACCTGCCTCGGCGGCGCAATCCGCGACCCGCTTTCCGGCAGGGCGTATGTCTATCAAGCTATGCGTGTAACCGGTTCAGGCGACCCGCGCGTTCCGTTCGAGGAAACCCTTCCGGGCAAGCTGCCGACCCGTAAAATTACCACCGGTGCGGCACAGGGCTACAGTTCCTACGGCAACCAGATCGGCCTTGCCACCGGGCAGGTTACCGAGCTTTACGATCCCGGTTATGTTGCGAAGCGTATGGAGATCGGCGCGGTTATCGGCGCGTCCCCGAAGGAGAATGTTGCCCGTTTAACGCCGGAGGAGGGCGACTTGATCGTGCTTCTCGGCGGCAGCACCGGGCGCGACGGCTGCGGCGGGGCGACTGGCTCGAGCAAGGCGCATACCGAGCAGTCCATCGAAGTCTGCGGCGCGGAGGTACAGAAGGGAAATCCGCCTACCGAGCGGAAGATACAGCGGTTGTTCCGCAAACCGGAGGTTGCAAAGCTTATTAAACGTTGCAACGACTTCGGCGCGGGCGGCGTGTGCGTAGCCATCGGCGAGCTTGCCGATGGGCTGAAAATTGATTTGAATAAGGTGCCGAAAAAATACGAGGGGCTTGACGGAACGGAGCTTGCGATTTCAGAGTCGCAGGAACGAATGGCGGTTGTGCTTTCCCCGCAGGATGTAGATTCCTTTATCGCGGCGGCGAACCAGGAAAACCTCAACGCGCAGGTTGTCGCTGTGGTCACGGGCGAACCGCGCCTGCGCATGAAATGGCGCGAGGACATTATTGTCGACATCAGCCGTGCATTTTTGGATACGAACGGCGTCATACAGAAAAACAATGTTGTCATCGAAGCAGTAGATTCCGAACGCGACTACCGGAAACTCGTTCCGGATTGTTTGAAGGGGAAACCGGTGGAAAAAGCGTTCCAGGAAAACCTGTCCCGGCTGGAGGTCTGCGGGCAGAAAGGGCTTTCCGAGCGCTTTGACTCCAGCATCGGCGCCGCGACGGTGCTGATGCCGTTTGCTGGTACCTATCAGCTTACGCCGGAAGAGGCAATGGTGGCCAAAATCCCGGCTGTTCGCGGAGAAACCGACGACGCGACCGCAATGTCCTACGGTTATATTCCGGGAATTGCCCGTTTCAGCCCGTTCCACGGGGCTGCTTACGCCGTTGTGGAAAGCCTTTCCAAGCTTGCCGCCGTCGGCGCGAACCCGATGAAAGCAAGGCTGACGTTTCAGGAGTATTTTGGAAGGCTGAAAAAAGCCCCGAAGCGTTGGGGAAAACCGACTGCCGCGCTTTTGGGCGCGCTGAGCGCACAGCTTGGCTTAGGCCTGCCGGCGATCGGCGGCAAGGACAGTATGAGTGGAAGCTTTGAAGAGCTTGACGTTCCGCCGACATTGGTCAGCTTTGCTGTCGCAATGACGAAAGCAAGCACGACGATTTCCGCGGCGTTTAAAAAGCCCGGGGCAAAAGTGGTTTTGTTCCCGCTGCCAGAGAATCCGGAGACCCTGCTGCCCGACTGGGAAAAGCTGGAAGAATATTACAGCAGCATTCATAATATGATACAGAGCGGCACCATTCTCTCTGCTTCTGTTGTAAAAGAAGGCGGCGCGGCGGCCGCGGTTGCGAAGATGTGTTTCGGCAATCGGCTCGGCTTCATTTTTGAGCCATCGGTTCTGGATGAAAAGACCCTCTTTGCGCCGGCTTCCGGTTCCATTCTTGCCGAACTTGCGTATGGCGTGGAAGTTCCGGACGGGTTCCCCGCGGTTGAACTGGGCAAGGTGTCCGTCATGCCGCAGGTTGTTCTTGGCAGGGAAAGACTGGACCTCGATGCGCTGATTTCCGCATGGAACGGTACGTTGGAAAAAATCTTCCCGAATCAGGCGGAAGAACAACCGGTTGCGCGAGATATTCCTTTCTATAGCCAGCGTTTTGAAAAGGCTCCGGCGGTAAAGGCCGCGAAACCGCGCGTCTTTATTCCGGTGTTCCCAGGTACAAACTGTGAATACGACAGCGCGCGCGCCTTTGAGAGGGCGGGTGCGCAGCCGGAAGTCCTTGTTGTACGCAATCTGACCCCTTCCGATATTGAAGTGACGATTGAGCGTATGGAAAAAGCAATCCGCGCGTCGCAGATAATTATGCTTCCGGGCGGATTCTCCGGCGGTGACGAACCGGACGGCTCCGGCAAGTTTATTGCGACCACCTTCCGCAATCCCAAAATTGCAGAGGCAGTAAATGATCTTCTGAAAAACCGCGATGGGCTGATGCTTGGAATCTGCAACGGGTTCCAGGCCCTGATTAAGCTGGGGCTTGTGCCCTACGGCGAAATTATGCACCCGGATGAAAAGGCGCCGACGCTGACCTTCAATACGCTGGGACGCCATGTTTCCCGCATGGTATACACCCGGGTAACCTCTGTGAAATCCCCGTGGTTTGCCGGGGTGGACGTGGGAGATGTATTCGCGGTGCCTGTCTCCCACGGAGAAGGCCGCTTTGTGGCAAGCAATGCGGTTCTGGAGAAGCTGATTGCAAACGGTCAGGTCGCAACCCAGTACACCACTCCGGACGGCAAGCCGAGCGGCAGAATCGAGTGGAACCCGAACGGCTCCGTCTGCGCAATTGAGGGCATTACCAGTCCGGACGGGCGTATCCTTGGAAAAATGGCGCACTCAGAACGCATGGGTGTAAATCTGTACAAGAACGTTCCTGGCGAAAAGGACCAGAAGATTTTTGAATCGGGAGTAAAATACTTCAAATAATTCAGGTGAAAAATAGAATGAGTGAATTTTTCAGACGGACTTGGGCCGAGGTCAGCTTGGATGCAATCGACTATAATTTTAAAGTGATCCGGGATCAGGTGAAGACGGGGACGATGATCTGCTGTGTAATCAAAGCGGACGCTTACGGCCATGGTGCGGAGACCCTAGCGCGGGAATATGAAAAGCTGGGCGCGGACTGGGTTGCCGTTTCCAACTTGGAAGAGGCTATGCAGATCCGCAATGCGGACGTGAAGCTACCCATTTTGATTTTGGGCTACACGCCGCCCTGCATGGCCGCCCAGCTAAGTGAGCTGAATATCTCGCAGACGGTGCTTTCTGCGGGCTATGGCGAATCCCTTTCGCAGGAAGCGCAAAAAGCAGGCGTTACGGTGAAGGTGCATATCAAGGTCGATACCGGTATGAGCCGTATTGGGTTTATGTATCAGGATCCGGTGCGCGACGCCGGGGAAATCGATGACATGGAACGGGTTTGCAGGCTCCCTGCGCTTGACGCCGAGGGGATCTTTACCCATTTTGCTGTTGCGGACGAAGGCGAAGACGGACGCGATTTCACGATGACGCAGTATGGAAACCTGATGAAGGCGGTGGAACTGCTTCGGAAACGCGGCATTACATTCCGTATCCGCCACTGCGCGAATTCTGCGGCAATCTTCGATTACCCGGAGACGCAGTTGGACATGGTGCGCCCCGGCGTAGTCCTTTACGGGCTGAAGCCGTCCGGGAAAATACAGCATGTAATGAACCTTATTCCCGCCATGGAGCTGAAGAGCATTGTGTCGCTTGTCAAAACCGTTGAGGCCAAGACCAGCGTCAGCTACGGAAGGGAATTTACCACGACCGCGCCTACAAAGATCGCTACGGTGCCGATCGGATATGCCGACGGCTATCTCCGGCATTTGTATGTGCAGGGGAGTATGCTTGTGCGCGGCCGGAAGGCAAAGATTATCGGCCGCGTCTGCATGGATCAGCTCATGCTGGACGTAACCTCTGTTCCGGATGTGAAGGAGGGCGACGTTGTTACGGTGTTCGGCCGCGACGGGGATGCTTGTATTACGCTTGACGAGCTGGCCAGCTATAACCAGACCATCAATTATGAGCTCGCCTGCATGATTTCAAAGCGCGTGCCGCGTATTTACTATAAGGGCGGCAAAGAAGTCGGCGAACTGAATTATATCTGTAAATAATTTTCGCGCGCGAAACCGTTCGGCGGACTGTTTTTGCACGGAATTCCATGTGCGGCAAAATTAAATATATTTTTATGAATAAAACAGAAACTCCCGGAAAACCGGGAGTTTTTCTATTCAGGAAGCAAATTTTATACAATCCGATATGTTAGCAGTTAATTGTACAAATAGGAAACGATTAAGTCCTGTGAAGCGCCGGGATCTTTACAAATCCTTTCAGATACTGGAATTCCTTTGTGTTCCAAAACACAAGAAGGTAAGCTGTGTTTGGCAGCAGTAGGCAAATAAAACATTTGGCTATAAAGCTGAAAAAGCCCTTGCCCGGAACAAAGGTGCAGCAGGAATAGGTCAGAAAACCAACGGCAAAGGTCATTGCGGCATAAAGTGCATACCGGCGAAAATAAGCGCTTACGGAACGTTGGAAGCCATGCCGGAACAGAACTAGTGGTTCGACCCAGAAGTCGATGGTCATGGTGCTGATCAAGGTGCCGATAAAAACGCCGGCAACGCCTAAATGCTGCACAAGCAGAACGGAAGCGATCAGATTTACAGCAGCCTCGAAAACCGCCTTGTACCGGTCGTACCAGAACAGCCCGAACGCGTCCCGGAACGTCAGGGTTGCCTGCCGCATTCCGGAGGTGTAAAAATTCAAGACAATGACAAAAACAATGGGCAGGGAAAACAAAAGGTTTTGCTTGCCTGTAAAAAGCAGCATGAACGGGTTAAACAGGCTGAACAGGGAGATGGCGCAGAAGCTGAAAATCCAGAAACAGGCGAAATTGATTGCCAGATAGACCTCGTAGGATTTTTTCTGCTCCTCCACCGCGCCAAGGTTTCCGACGCTCGCCGTAATTCCGCTGAAAATCTGTTTCGTTACATTCATAAGGGTATTCGTAATCAGGTAATAGTTCGAGTAAATTCCCACGCTGACAATGCCGACAAACTTGGAAAGAACCAGGGTATCGGTGCCGTTTACCACAACACTCCCGATCCGGTGCATGAACATTGCTTTTATATTTTTTACAATGGCGGCCCTGTCTTCCTCACTCAGCCTTTCCTTTTCATATTTTTTCAGGAAGGGGTACATTTTCACCGCTTTCCGTGCGAGAAAATAATTTGTGAAAAAGCTGAATAAAATCTGTGTGCATAAATAGCAGATGAAGTTTTGCGTCAGGATGAGAATAAAGACTTGGACGACATTCTGAGCAATTGCGAATCCGTATTGGAACAGCGAACAGATATACACTTTTTGGTCGGCGATAATAATCTGCTGCTTGTAGGAGTAAAAATATGTGACAACCGAATTGAAAAGGAATAATAAATAAATTAAGGTTAGGTTCGGGATATCTGGAACCTCTTTAATAAAATATTGATAGAACGGAACAAAAGCCAAGCCCACAACGGCAATGACAATTCCGATAGTGTGGTATGCCCGCTTATAAAGCCCCATTAGTGCGCCAAGCTTTTTATAATTGTTTTCGGCTAGCGGCTTATACATACTGAACGTAATGGCGGTACCGACTCCCAGTTCGGCGAGGGAGAAAATCGTAAAGATATTGCTGAATAAACCGCTTACACCCAGATAGGCTTCGTTTAGAAAACGAATAAAGACAAGCCGGCAAAGGAAGGAGAGGAAAATATACAGAAGCTGGCTGCCGATATTTACAATTACATTTCGGATTGAATTTTTACTGCGCATGTATCTACTGCCTTTCAAAAACAATATATGCAATCATAGCATATTTCACAGGCTTCGTCTATTGGATTAAAAACAAAAACGGCCCCGAAAAATTGGAGCCATAAATTGGTTTGGTAAACAGGAAAGGGGAGGCTCCTTCATCTTTAGAGCCTCCCCGTGTTCTGTTTTTAATTAAAATGCTTTTGAGACAAATCCGACTTTTTTCATTACTTTATTGAGGGTGCGGCTTGAAATGGCAAGCGCTTTCTGCGCACCTTCCGTATAGCATTTCTCAAGGTAATCCTTATTTTTAATGTAGTCGGCATAACGCTCCTGAATCGGGCGCAGGTGCTCCACGACGGCTTCACCGACGGCGGCCTTGAAATCGCCGTAGCCCTTGCCTTCAAAGTCCTTCTCAATCTGCTCATAGGAAAGGCCGGTCACGACGGAGTAAATGCCCATCAGATTGTTTATGCCGTCCTTGCCCTCGGCGTAACGGACGCAGGCGTCGCTGTCGGTGACGGCGCGCTTGAATTTCCGCAGGATAACCTCGGGTTTATCCAGCACGGCAACGTAGCCGTTTACGTTTTCATCGGATTTGCTCATCTTCTTGGACGGATCCTGCAGGGACATGATGCGTGCACCCTTCTTCGGGATATAGCCGTCTGGCACAGTAAAGGTGGGGCTGTAAATACCGTTAAAACGTTCCGCAATGTTGCGGGCAAGCTCCAGATGCTGCTTCTGGTCAGCGCCCACGGGAACGAGGTCCGCCTGGTACAGCAGGATGTCCGCCGCCATCAGGCTCGGGTAAGTGAACAGGCCCGCGTTGACGTTGTCGGCATGCTTTGCGGCTTTATCTTTAAACTGCGTCATGCGCTGTAATTCGCCAAACTGGGTGTAGCAGTTTAAAATCCAGGCAAGCTGGGCGTGCGTGCAAACCTGGCTCTGAATAAAGAACGGGCTTTTTTCGGGGTCTAGGCCGCAGGCCAAAAGAAGCGCGTAGGCCTCGAGCGTATTATGACGGAACTTTGCCGGATCCTGGCGCACGGTAATGGTGTGCAGATCCGCCAGGGCATAAATGCAGTTGTATTCGTCTTGTAAACTGATCCAGTTCTTGAGCGCTCCCAGATAATTGCCGAGGGTAATCGTCCCGCTTGGCTGAATGGCGCTGAAAATTACCTTTTTGCGCTCGGTATTCGCTGTTTCCATATTGTTTTCCTCCAGTTAATTTGTGATCATTTCATTTGCGAGCGTGCCCAGAATTTGAATGCCCTTCAGAAGCTGGCCGTCGGTTGGCGTGGAGAAGTTGATGCGGAAGGACTGGCTGGGGGCGCTGTCGTCCGTCAGAAAGGCATTGCCGGGAACCACGCATACTTTGCGTAGTACGGCCTGCTTGCAGAAATCCAGCATATCCACGCCGTCTGGCAGGGTGCACCAGAGGAACAGCCCACCCTCGATCGGATTGTAAGTAACCTTCGGAATCAGATATTTGTCAAGAGCGCCGGTTGCAATTGCGGACTTTTTTAAATAGATTTCCTGCAGCTTTTTCAGGTGCTCGTCAAAATTATAGCGGGTCATGAATTCGTGGCAGACCATTTGCGACCAGATATTCGTGTGAACATCCTGCCCCTGCTTGCAAACAATCATTTTTTGCAGCAGCTCCTTCGAGCCGATCGCGTACCCGACGCGCATGCCGGGGGAGATGATCTTGGAGAAGGTGCCGGCGTAAAGGACAAGGCCCGCGTCGTCCAGCGATTTGACCGCTTCAATATGTTCGCCGTGGAAGCGCAGGTCGCCGTAGGGGTTGTCCTCCAAAATCAGAACATGGTATTTCTTGGCGAGCGCATACAATTGCTTGCGCTTTGCCCAGCTCATCGTTATTCCGGACGGATTCTGAAAATTGGGTATGGTGTAGATGAATTTTACATTCGATTCTTCTTTCAGAGCCTTTTCCAGCTCCTCCATGTTCATGCCGTCGCTGTCCATCGGGATCCCGCGCAGGCGCGTGTTGTAGGAGCGGAAGGTATTCAGCGAACCGATAAAGCTCGGAGCTTCGCAGATAACCACGTCGCCCTCGTTGCACAGCGATTTCGCCGCTAGATCCATGACTTGCTGCGCGCCGCTTGTAATCAGAATATTATCGAAATCACGGCCGATGCCGTGCATTTTTTTCATGTAATCTGTCAGGTATTCGCGCAGAGGCTCGTAGCCTTCCGTAATGCTGTACTGGAGCGCGTCGATCGGGCGCTGCGCCAGAATCCTTTCGGATATCTCAGCAATTTCCTTTGACGGGAAAGCTTCCGGAGCGGGGTTCCCTGCGGAGAGCGAGATGACGCTCGGATCACTAGCGTATTTAAAGATTTCCCGTATGGCGGACGGTTTCAGCTTTAAAACGCGGTTGGAAAATTGGAATTCCATTATATCACCCTCTAGTATATATTCTTTATTATTTTATCACAGAAGTGCGGCAATGACTATAAAAACCCTTCTAATTTATAAAAATACTTATAATCTGATTTTATACGTCAAAATATTACGGCAAGTTATGACAATAGCATCTAAATACATATAGTATAATGATTTTTAGCAAAAAATGGACATGCTTCCAAATATTGTATGGCGGTGATAAAAATGATAAAAGCAAAGACGGAGCGGATCAGCTTCCCGGCGGTTGCTGCGGATCCTACAAAAGCAGTTGCCAGGCAGCTTGTTTATTTTACGGCGGCGCTGCTCTGTTCCCGCGGGCTTGTGTTCGGCCATTATGCGCCGTTTGGGGTAGCGGCGGTTGCGGCGTTTCCTTATGCAGGGCTGTGGAGCGCTGTGCTGGGAAGCGCGGCGGGGTACCTTTTGCCTTCCTCGGTAAACGTACCGGTACATTATTTGGCCGCGGTATTGGCCGCCGCGGCGATTCGCTGGACGCTCAATGACATGATGAAGCTGAAAATGCACGCGATTTTCGCGCCGATGGTCGCCTTTCTGCCCATGCTTGCAACGGCAATGGCGATTATCTTTGTAAACGGTTCCGGTTCGGAAGCCGTTGCCATGTATATTGCGGAAGCTTTTCTTGCGGGCGGCGTAGCCTATTTTTTTACCCGAACGTCGGAAGTGATCATTGCCGGCAGGAGCGCGGACGAAATGAATGCGCAGGAAATTACCTGCGCGGCGCTGTCGGTGGGCGCCCTGCTGCTGCCGCTTTCCAATCTTGCCATCGGCCCGGTTTCCCTCGGCAGGGTTCTGGCGGTGATTGCCGTCCTGTTTGCCGCGTATTACGGCGGGGTTTCCGGCGGAAGCGTGACAGGGATTGCCGCAGGCATTGTTTTCAGCCTTTCCACCTCCGGGCTGAATTATCTTTCCGGCGCCTATGCGCTGGGCGGACTGATGGCTGGCGTGTTTTCACCGGTTGGGCGGCTCGCTTCGGTTGTCGCATTCATCATCTCCAATGCGGTGGCTTCCCTGCAGGTCGGCAATCAGGAGAAGGTGATCGGGGGGCTGTACGAGGTTATGGTGGCGACCGTCCTTTATATGCTGATTCCGCAGAAGGCCGGCGCCCCGATGATTGGCCTTTTCTCCTGCCCGGACGATACCTCTCGGATGGACGGGTTGCGCCGGTCCGTGATTATGAAGCTGGACTACGCAGCAAAGGCGCTGGGTAGCGTTTCGGATTCGGTGGAAGAGGTTTCGAAAAAACTGTATTCCACCTGTGCGCCCGACATCAATGGCGTGTACAAGCGTACCATTGACGACGTATGCAGCAACTGCGGGTTGAAGGTCTATTGCTGGGAACGGAATTATAATGACAGCATGAATTCCTTTAATGATCTTACGGAAAAGCTGCGTAGCAAGGGGGAAGTGGACCGGAACGATTTTAACGCGCAATTTGCGTCCCATTGCAGCCGGCTTGCTGCCATAGCCGATTCCGTAAACAGCCATTACCGCGAGTTTTCCATTAAGGATGCGGCAGAAAGCCGCGCGCAGCAGGTGCGAAGTATGGTTGCCGACCAGTTTGCAACGACCAGCAACCTGCTGGAGGATATGGCCGCTGAGTTGGAGCTTTACGAGCAGTTTGATTTTAACGCCGCGCAGAAGGTTGGTGAAGTTTTGCGCGGGGCAGGCATCCTGCCGATTGATATTAGCTGCCGCGTAGATCGTTTTGACCGCATGTCGATTGAAATTATCGCCGCGCAGGCGGAGAGCGTGCGCATGAACAAGGCGGAACTGACCGATGAAATTTCCCGTGTCTGCGGACGTGTGTTCCAACACCCCTGCGTCAGCGTGGTGAAGGGGAAATGCCGCCTGCAGATGGCGGAGCGTCCGTTCTTCCGCGTGCAGACGGGCTGCGCGCAGCATACGTGTGCCAATAAACAGGTCTGCGGCGACAGCTGGGATTGCTTTCCCGACGGGAACGGCCGCCAAATTTTGTTGATCAGCGACGGTATGGGAACGGGCGGACGCGCGGCGGTGGACGGCGCGATGGCCACCGGCATTTTATCCCGCCTTATCAAAGCGGGAATTGGGTTTGATGCCGCGCTGAAAATTGTAAATTCCGCATTGATGGTGAAATCGGGCGACGAGTCGCTTGCCACGATTGATTTGGCCGCGCTCGACCTTTTCAACGGCAATCTTGAGTTTATGAAAGCGGGAGCGCCCATCAGTATTTTGCGAAAATCTGGTTGTGCGGTTGTGATTGATGCCCCCAGTCTGCCGATCGGCATTTTGAATGATATTAACTTTACCAAGTCCTCCGATAGCCTTGGCGACGGCGACCTGCTGGTGCTCCTTTCTGATGGTGCACTTGCAGCCGGCGACGATTGGATTTGTGATACGGTGGAAAAATGGAAAGGACAGGTTCCGCAGGAGCTTGCCGAAGAAATCGTAACACAGGCAATCGCTCGCCGCGCCGACGGCCATGACGACGATATTACTGTTCTAGTTATGAAGGTGAAGGAAAGTGACAGCTCGTTTTGAGCCCCAAAAATACAGTAGGACGCAGGGCGGATCGAAACTGAAATAAATTAAAAAATTGATAGAATACTTGATTATTCTACCATACTAGTGTAAGATAGTGCTACTTTCAAACCCTTTTCCTGGTAACCGGGAGAAGGGGGGAAGATTTATCCCTTTTAAACTACGGGAGGTGCTATATGACTACTCAATTCAAAAAAATGCTTGCATCCTTGACAGCCTTGGCGTTGTTGTCCGCTTCTTTCGCCGGCTGCACGCACTCGCAGGCAACCGGAAGCCAGAATCCGGTTTCAACGGGTTCCACGCCAGCTTCTTCTGTTTCGGCTGATTCCACCGTTACGTCAGACGTTTCGTCGGCCCCGCAGGATTCTTCACAGGTGGATGAGCAGACCGCCTTACTGCAGGACATACAGAAAGCGGCCAAAGAGGGAAAGGTAATCGATATCCCATTTTCCGTAAATACGAACGTTATTGAAGATGTTCAGGAGAAATGGGGAAAAGAAGACAAATCCGAATATATTGCGTCCGCGAAGGGAATCTACAATACCTATTCCAAACACAACGCGGTTTTTGCCTTCAACAAAGGCGAACAGATTTTTGAGGTTCGCACGCTTGACGGAAAATGGAAGGAACTTACGCTGTCTAAGGTCAAAGCAGTCCTTGGCAAACCGGACTACGATGTAACGTCCGGAAAGGATCACATTATTGGTTATGTTGCCAGCAAGGATTATAAAATTTTAATGGTATTCCCGAAAGACGGGGATGACCCGAAGCTAGACCATTATTCGGTTCTGTATCCGCAGGGCACGATCAATTCCATGGCGGGCGACCCGGGCAGGCAATGGTAAAAATAACAGGGATATAAAAGAGAAAAGCCCTTTCCCAAACGGGAAAGGGCTTTTCTGCTGCCGGTTAAGAAATGTCCGCCGCCCAAAGTCCGTGGAGATTGCAATACGAATACGCTGTAACGGGTTCATCTTGTTCCAGAATAAAGGTTGCTTCCGGCTTGTCCCCCGGATGAAGGACTTTGCGCTGGCCGCCGTTTTTGGTCTCAAGATAAATCCATTCAATGTAGTGCTCGTTCACCATCGGGTGCTCAACACTACCAACTTTAACGGTTACGGTATTGCCAGAGACACTTACGACGGGAATGTGCTTCTCGTGCGCGGCTTCTACTGTGTTCGGAACAACTTCCGTCATCGGATCCCCGCAGCAGATCATTTTGACGCCGCTGCTGCGAATCATGCTGACGAAATTCCCGCAGTGTTTGCAGAGATAAAATTTCATAGCCATAATACAATCTCCTTTATCCTGATTTTTCCTACATTATAACACAACTTTATAATTTTGAATACAGATTTTAAACATTTTTTACAATAATTGTGGAATTTAGTGTTTTAATATTAAAAAAGGAATAAATAACAATTATGTTAACCTCATTGCATTGGGTGCGGAAAAATGATAAGATAATTCTATCCCGAAAAACCTAGAGGGTGAATATGAAATGCTAAAACGATTAACAGCAGGGTTTCTCTGCCTTTTTATACTGTTTTCTTTTTCCGCGTGCGGCGGGAAATCGCCCAAAAACGCGAATAAAAAGATTAACTATTTCCTGTCGGCGGAGCCAAGAACGCTCGACCCGCAGATTGCCGCGGACAACTCGTCCATCATTGCGGTGGAAGCGCTGTTCGAGGGGCTTGTGCGCCTTGATGAGAACAACCAGCCCTATCCCGGCGTTGCCCAAAAATGGGTGAGCAGTAACAATGACACCGTTTTTACGTTCACTTTGCGCAGCAACGCAAAATGGTCGGACGGAAAAACGCCTGTGACCGCCCATGATTTTGTATATGCGTTTCAGCGCGCGCTTTCACCGCAGACAGGTTCCACTACCTGTTCCCGGATGTTTTGTATTCAAAATGCTAAGGAAGTCAATGACGGAACGCTTTCGCCGGACCGCCTTGGCGTGACGGCGGCGGACGACCACACACTGGTTGTGCGGCTGAACTATTCTTATCCGAATTTTCCGGCGCTTACCGCCTTCGCCGTTTTTATGCCCTGTAATCAGAAGTTTTTTCAAAGCACATCCGGCCGCTATGGGTTGGAGAACCGGTATCTGCTCGGGAACGGGCCGTTTGAAATCGATGGGAAATACGGCTGGGATCACGGGAATTATCTGAATTTGATTCGCTCCAGCAGTTATACGGGGAGTATAAAACCGCTGCCATCCAACATAAAGTTTACAATTTCCAATAAAGAGAATACCATTTCCGACCCGGTTGCCGCATTAAAAGACGGCACGGTGGATGCGATTGCCATTACTTCCTCTCAGGTGGAGGCGGCCAAGGCGGCCGGCTGTACCATTACATCCTTTGAGGACACAACCTGGGGTCTATGCTTTAATATGCAATCGGATATTATGAAAAATAAGAATATCCGCTGCGCGTTTTTGCAAGCGTTTGACCGGAGCAAGATTTTAAAGCATCTTCCGCAGAACACAAATCCCGCCGAAGATATCATTGCCCC
The DNA here is from genome assembly GCF_029266045.1 of Caproiciproducens galactitolivorans. NCBI lineage: Bacteria > Bacillati > Bacillota > Clostridia > Eubacteriales > Acutalibacteraceae > Caproiciproducens > Caproiciproducens galactitolivorans. Next base: position 25,654 of record NZ_JAJUFJ010000012.1, read on the forward strand.
GTCTACCACCTTGCTGGGAAAAAATTACCGCAGTCTGGCCGGGAGCGGTTCTTTCTATCTGAAGCAAAGCAGCAACGCTGCGTCGTTGTGGAACACAGGCATCAGCCAGCTTTCCAAACCGGATGTAAAGAGTATCAGCATTCTTTGTCCGAATGATCCGAATGTCAAATTAATGCTGAATGATATGATCGCTGCGTGGAACGCAAAATTCAACAACTATTTTAATATGGAACCGCTTGACGAAGCGCAACTTGCGGCGCGGATCGCGTCCGGCAACTATCAGATTGCGTTGTGCCCGATCTGCCCGAGCAGCGAGGGTCCGCTGGCGGTACTGTCCATATTTAAGAGCGGCGCCAAAGAGAACCCGGCTGGCTTAAGCGATTCGACTTACGATGCGATGCTTGCGGATGCGGAAAAAAGCGGGGGAAGCGCTTCCGCCGCCGCTTTTGCAGCCGCTGAGAAGTACTTGAACGAGCTCGGCGTCTTTTATCCTTTATATTATCAGAAACACTACTATGCATCTGCAAAGGGCGTTTCCGGTATTGTTTTCCATCCGTATAACACCGGTGTGGATTTTATCCGTGCGGGGAAAAAATAAAAAACAAATAAAAAAGAAGCTTCAGTCCGTGGGCTGGAGCTTCCTTTTATCTGTTTGAGATTACATGCCGTAAAACTCTTCGGCGGTTAAAATTTGGATTCCGTTTGAAGAAAGGGCATTCACCGCTTTTTTACTGTCTTTTACGCGAAGGATAACATACGCTTTGCCGCTTTTGCGGCTGATAAAGGCATACATATATTCCACGTCAATCCCGATGTCCGCGAGAATCCGCATGGCTTTGGAAAATGCGCCCGGAACATCGTCTATGCCCATCGCAATCACATTGGTGAGGGAAACGGTAAGCCCCGCCTTTTTCAGCGCGGCAACCGCTTCGTCGGGTTTATTTACAATCAGGCGCAGAATCCCAAAATCACTGGTGTCCGCAACCGATATCGCGCGGATATCAATGCGTGCCGCCGCAAGAACCTCGGTGATTTCTGCAAGGCGGCCCGATTTATTCTCGACAAATATGGAAAGCTGCTGAATTTGCATGGCAATTCCTCCCTATTGTTTCTTTATTCTATTATAAGCCTCAAACTTTCCGGTTATCAATGACCCTTTTCGCCTTGCCGTCGGTGCGGGGGATGGACTTAGGCTCCAGCAGCCGCACTTTTGCGACCACGTTGAGCGTGGATTGCAATGCGTTCGAAATCTTGCGGCTCATATCCTCAAGGTCTCGAACCGTATCGGAGAACATATCCTCGTTTATTTCAACCTGTACTTCCAATGTGTCAAGATTATTGACGCGGTCAATGACAAGCTGGTAATTCGGGGCCATGCCGAGGCTTAGGAGAACGCTTTCAATCTGGGAGGGGAATACGTTTATGCCGCGGATAATCAGCATGTCGTCCGTTCTTCCGCGCGGTTTTTCCATACGCACAAAGGTGCGCCCGCACTCGCAGGCGGTGTGATTCAGGCAGCAGATGTCTTTTGTGCGGTAGCGCAGGAGCGGCAGCGCTTCCTTGCCGATGCAGGTGAATACCAGTTCGCCGTATTCGCCGTCCGGAAGCGGTTTGCCTGTTTCGGGGTCGATCACTTCGGGGTAGAACATATCCTCGTTAATATGCATTCCATGCTGCATTACACATTCGCTTGCAACGCCCGGACCGGCAATTTCCGAAAGTCCGTAAATATCGTATGCCTTAATGGAGAGAAGGCGCTCGATTTCCTTGCGCATATTTTCCGTCCACGGCTCCGCGCCGAAAATGCCCGCGCGAAGCTTCAAGCTTTTGGGGTCCACTCCCATATCGCGCATGGTTTCACCGATATACATGGCGTAAGAGGGGGTGCAGCAAAGAATGTCGGAGCCGAAATCTTGCATAATCATGATCTGGCGCTTCGTATTGCCGGTGGATACCGGAATAGCGGTCGCGCCGAGCTTTTCCGCGCCGTAATGAATGCCCATTCCGCCGGTGAAAAGCCCGTATCCATAGGAAATATGGATGTAGTCGGACTTCGTACCGCCTGCTGCGGTGATACAGCGGGCGGCACAGCGCGCCCAGACGTCGATATCGCCCTTTGTGTAGCCGACGACCGTCTGCTTTCCGGTGGTGCCGGAAGAAGCGTGTACGCGCACCAGCTCTTCCTTTGGTACGGCAAACATACCGAAGGGATAGGTGTCGCGCAGGTCGGTTTTATAAGTAAACGGGAGCTTGCGGATGTCGTCAATCGAACGGATATCCCCCGGCAAAAGCCCCATTTCATCGAAGCGCTTTTTATAGGTTGGAACGTGCTTGTAGCAGCGCTCCACCATCTTTACCAGCTTTTTTGACTGAATATAATGCAGCACTTCGCGTGAAGCGCATTCCAGCTCCGGCTCAAAATAGTTTCCTTGCATTTTTTCAATCCCCCATTAGATTTCCTGTGCGTTATAGCCCAGTTCGAACGCTTTCAGATTCATGTCCATAAATTTCGCGGGTACAGTTTCCTTGATCGTGTCGATCCAGACCTGCTTGTCAATCGAGAGCCGTTTGGCAACGGCGCCGATCAGAACAATGTTGACCGCCCTGACGGAACCCGCCTGTTCGGCAAGCTTCAGCGCGTCAAATGCCACGACCTTTGCCCCTTCCGCTTTTACGGAACCGATGATGTTTTCGGGGTAGGCGGCCGATCCGGTGACAACGGGCATGGGGTCGATCTGCTGCGTATTTACAACAATGGTACCGTCTGTTTTCAGCCACGGCAGAAAACGTGCCGCTTCAAGCGCTTCAAACGCCATCAGGACGTCTGCTTCCCCTTTATCAATCACCGGGGAATAGACTTTATCCCCATAGCGGACATAGGTAACAACCGAACCGCCGCGCTGGCTCATTCCGTGTACTTCCGAAACCTTTACATCTGCTCCGCAGTGCAGCATGGCGCTTCCGAGAACGCGGCTGGCGAGCAGGGTGCCCTGGCCGCCCACGCCGACAATCATTACGCTTTTTACCTGACTCATGCTTTCGCCTCCTCTGATGTTATCGCACTCTTGGCACAAAGGCTTGTGCAGACGCCGCAGCCGACGCACTGTGTGCGGTCAATGGCTGCCTTGCCGTTTTTCATGCTGATCGCGGGACAGCCGATGGACAGGCATGCGCGGCATCCGATACATTTTTCCTCTCTAATGGCGAGTGGTGGCTTATGCTTGACATATTTCAAAAGGGCGCAGGGCCTGCGGCTGATAATAACCGACGGGCCGTCCGCTTCCAGTTCTTCCTTCAATGCGCTCTGTACATCCTGAAGATTATAGGGATCGCAGACACGAACGCGCGGAATCCCGACGGATTTGCACAGCGCCTCCAAGTCAACGGCGCTGGTCGGGTCGCCCTTAATGGTATAGCCGGTAGACGGATTCTGCTGGTGCCCGGTCATTCCGGTGATGGAGTTGTCCAGAATAATCACAACGGAATTGCTCCGGTTGTAGGCAATGTCAATCAGTCCGGTTATGCCGGAATGGATAAAGGTGGAATCGCCGATGACGGCCACGCTCTTCTTTTCCGATTCCGCGCCGCGCGCTTTGTTAAAGCCGTGCAGCCCCGAAACGGAAGCGCCCATGCAGACGCATGTGTCGATAGCGCTCAGCGGAGCGGAAGCACCTAGTGTGTAACAGCCGATATCGCCGCTGACAAAGACCTTGGCTCTTTTTAAAGTATAGAACAGTCCCCGGTGCGGGCAGCCGCAGCACATAACGGGAGGACGGACGGGAATGTCGTCTTTCACGGACAGCACCGCCGGTTCTTTGCCCAGGATGCACTTGCGGATAAGGTTCTGCGAAAATTCTCCGCAGCGGGGGAATACGTCCTTTCCCGTTACCGTAATGCCGTTTTTGCGGCAGAAACTCTCAATTATATCGTCGAGTTCCTCAATGACGTAAAGCTTATCTACGCTTGCCGCGAATTTTTTAATCAGCTCTACTGGAAGGGGGTGGACCATACCCAGTTTTAGGTAGGAAACGGTGTCGCCCAACGCTTCCTTCGCGTATTGGTAAACAATTCCGGCACAGATAACGCCGGTTTTGGAATGGTTATCTTCGATCCGGTTGATCGCGCAGGTTTCCGCCCAGGCGGCGAGTTTTTTGGTTCGTTCTTCAACGCTTACATGCTTTGGCTTTGCAAAAGCGGGGAGCATTACGTTTTTGGCCGGATTTTTTATGTAAGGCTTTAACTCCAATTCCTGCCTGCTCCCAAGTTCCACAACGCTGCGGGAATGCGCAACGCGGGTGGTAAGGCGAAGGATGACCGGTGTGTCGAATTCCTCGGAAAGGGAATAGGCCAGCTTGGTGAAATCACGGCATTCGCCGGAGTCGGAGGGTTCCAGCATCGGCAGCTTTGCGGCGATGGCATAGTTGCGGGAATCCTGTTCGTTCTGCGAGGAATGAAGCCCCGGATCGTCGGCAACGCCGAAAACCATGCCGCCGTTTACCCCTATGTAAGACATTGTAAAGAGGGGGTCGGCCGCGACATTCAGCCCGACATGCTTCATGCCGCAGAAAGAGCGCGCACCGCCGAAGGAAGCGCCCGCGGCGACCTCGGCTGCCACTTTTTCGTTTGGCGCCCATTCGCAGAATATTTCATCAAATTTTGAGGCAGCCTCGGTGATTTCTGTGCTCGGCGTGCCCGGGTAGCTTGAAACCACCTTCACGCCGGCTTCGTAAAGCCCCTGAGCGACCGCTTCGTTGCCCAGCAGAAGTTCTTTCATATGTGTTTCCTCCTAAGATTATTTTTGAAACCATGAAATTAAAACGCACCGCATCAGAGGAAGATCCTGATGCGGTTCATACCATACTGTATTATTTTATCAGTTTAAATCGATTAAGTTCATCTCCATTTTAACTCATTTTTATCCCATATGCAACCGGCTGAAATAAAAAATGCAGAATCCGTATAAAAAATCAGGCAGAAGCCATCTCCGCCTGGTTTTGTACCATATTAAAATTGGTTTACCTCAGCTAAAAAACGCGGCTGCAAATGCAGAACCGAGAATCAGCACAGCGCAGAGCAATGCAACAATGCGGATAATCAGTTTGCGATAATTCACTCCATGGCTTACCATCTTCTGTTCTTTCATTTTCATTCCTCCTGTAACCATTCTATTATATCAAATATTTATAAAGAAAACCGTGAATACATTATGAATTTTACCAGTTTTCTTGTCGAGTTAAACGAACAATTTGGTCCCTGTATAGAACATATACAAATTAGAAAATTTTTCCATCCTCTTTTTACGCACAGTAACAGAATTAGACAAAATACTCAATATTCTGTTGACTATGTCGGATAATGTAACTATAATTAATTATTAGGAAAATTGGAATAGGCATATTAACCAGTCATTAAGAAAGGTGGATTAGTATGAGCGAAAAGATGGTGGAATATCTTGCGGAAGCATGCAATTTGTATATTTCCGATATTCGCCTGTCCAAAAGCAGCGCCACTATTTTACCTGTTGTCAGCCGTTTAAACCCCAACCTGTTTTCTTCAGAAGATTGGAGTACTAGCCTGTCCTATATTTTTATGAAGTCCCTGCATTTTGATACACCGGAGGATGCCAAAAATTATTATATTGAAAGGTTAATGAAGTTTGCCGACGCAGAAGCGGAAAACGAGGAATAATGCTGGAGGCTTCACGAGGATTCTCGGTATTTCCCTCAAACAGCGTAAAAGCGCAAATTAGGTTTACATAACTATTGACATCAACTGGAAATTGCAATAAAATAAGACTGTTTTCTGTATTAAAATATTGAGGTGAAATATGAATAAACAAAGCCGTGGCTTCCGGCCTCAGAGAAGAAGTACAGGCTCTAGGCCGCAGGGCGCGGTTCGGAGGATGAACTACGATACTGAGGAATTTGACCGCTACAATTATGTTGACCGGGATATTTACAGCAGCAGCCGTTCAGCCTCCAGAAGAAGCTCACGCAACGGAAGAAGAAAAAAGCGGGGCGGAGGTTTGAAAAAGTTTTTTCTTACTGTGTTTTTTATTCTTCTTGCTCTATTTGCGGGTGTTTTCGCATACGGGAAATATATGTTTAACCGCCTGGATCGCTCGGAGAAAATCGATACTTCGAAATATATTGAACAGCCCAGCGCTGCGCCGGCGTGGGATGTTATGTCCGATCAAAAGGTAATGAATATTTTGCTGATTGGGACGGACAAAGGGGATGACGGAAACAGCAGCCGAAGCGATACCACGATGCTGGTTTCCATTGATAACGATCGAAAAGAGCTTCATTTGGTGTCTTTCTTGCGCGATTTATATGTTGAAATCCCAACAATGAAGAAGCAGAAGCTGAACGCGGCCTATGCGAAGGGCGGCGCGGCGCTTACCATGCAGACACTGGAAAATAATTTCCGTATCAATATTGATCATTATATATCGGTTGACTTTGAAAATTTCGCCACCATCATCGACAAAATGGGTGGATTGGATATCAAGATGGATAAAAAGCTGTGCGATGCGGAAAACCGCAACATGGGGAGCCATTTAAAGCCCGGCGTCAATCATCTGGACGGGCGTCTTGCCGTTTATTACGCGCGTATTCGTGAAACGGATAGCGACTTTGGCCGGACCGGCCGCCAGCGCGAGGTTCTGGAGCTGATGATCGAAAAGATGAAAAGCATGAACCCTCTGCAGATCAATGCGATGATGAATGATTTTCTTCCTCTTGTAAAAACGAATCTTAGCGATTCGGAATTGATTTACCTTGCTTCTATTGCAAATTCGGTTTCGCATTACCCGATTAAAACCATGCATGTGCCAAACCCGAACACCTACAGGGATGTAAACATCAAGAGGATCGGCGCGGTGTTAGACCCGGATTTGCCGGAAAACTGCCGCTTGTTGAGAGAACTCCTTTATCATGAAAGCGCCGGCGTTTCTTCTTTGGATTTCGAATAAAGTCTTAAAATCTCCCGTCCCGAAGTAATTCGGGGCGGTTTTTCTGTAACTTCGCGTTCTCTGTTCACTATTCGTGAAAAAAATGGTATAATATTTTAATTAAACACTTTATTAGAGATTTCATTCTCTTGGAGGTTGAACAATGGACAAAAAAACTTTCTACATTACCACGCCAATTTATTACCCTTCCGGCAAGGCGCATATCGGCCACAGCTACTGCACCGTCGCCAGCGACGCCATCGCCCGCTATAAACGAATGCAGGGCTACGACGTCATGTTCCTCACCGGTACGGATGAGCACGGTCAGAAGATCGAGATCAACGCCGAAAAAGAAGGGGTAACCCCCAAGGAATATGTCGATAAAATCGTTGCAGGGTTCCAGGATCTGTGGAAGCTTTTAAACATTTCCAACGACCGCTTTATCCGGACGACGGATGATTACCATGTAAAGGCCGTACAGAAAATATTTAAAACCTTATATGACAAAGGGGAAATCTACAAGGGCAAATATGAAGGCTGGTACTGTACCCCCTGTGAAGCCTTCTGGACGGAGACACAGCTCAAAGACGGGAAATGCCCGGACTGTGGGCGCGAGGTGAAAATGGCGAACGAAGAAGCCTATTTTTTCCGCCTTTCCAAATATGCAGACAGGCTCCTGAAGCTCTATGAGGATCAGCCCGATTTCATCCAGCCGGACAGCCGGAAAAACGAGATGATCAATTTTATCAAGCAGGGGCTGAACGACCTCTGCGTTTCGCGGACAAGCTTTACTTGGGGCATTCCGGTCGACTTTGACCCGAAGCATGTTGTCTACGTCTGGCTTGATGCGCTTACGAACTATATTACCGCAATGGGCTACGGCTCTGACGATGATTCCGATTATAAAAAATACTGGCCGGCGGACGTGCATTTTGTCGGCAAAGAGATTGTACGCTTCCACACCATCATCTGGCCCGCCATGCTGATGGCGCTGGATCTTCCGCTTCCAAAGCAGGTTTACGGTCACGGCTGGCTCCTGTTCGGCGACGGAACCAAGATGAGTAAATCAAAGGGAAACGTGGTGGATCCGGTCATCCTGTGCAGCCGCTACGGCGTGGACGCGATCCGCTACTTCCTTCTCCGTGAAATTCCCTTCGGCGCGGACGGCGTGTTTACAAATGAAGCGCTGATTAACCGCATTAATTCCGACCTTGCGAATGATTTAGGCAACCTTCTCTCCCGCAGCACTGCAATGGCGCAGAAATACTTCGGCGGGAAGATTCCGGCGGAGCGGGAAAGCGCGCCTGTCGACGACGAGCTGATTCAAATGGCCTTGGAGCTTCGCCAGAAATGCGACGATGCCATCGAAGGGTATCAGTTCAGCAACGCGCTGGCGGAAATCTGGAAGCTGATTGCCCGCACGAATAAATATATTGATGAAACTATGCCTTGGGTGCTGGGCAAGGACGAGTCCAAGCGCGCCCGCCTGGCGACGGTTATTTATAATCTCTGCGAAAGCCTGCGGATCGTCTCCGTTCTGCTTACGCCGTTCCTGCCGGAGACCGCTCCGAAGATTCAGGCGCAGATCGGCGCGAAGCCGGAGGAACTGACCTACGATTCCGCTGCAAAATGGGGTGTCCTCTCCAATGACGCGGTCATTACCAAGGGAGAAACCCTGTATCCGCGCATTGATGTGGATAAGGAGATTGAGGAGCTTAATAAGCTGATTCCGAATCCCGCGGAATCGAGCGAGGAAAAAACAGCCGCTGCGAAGATCGAAGGCCTTGCGCAGATCGGCATCGACGATTTTAATAAAGTGGAGCTTCGCGTTGGAAAAGTCAAGGCGTGCGAACCGGTTAAGCGCGCCAAGAAGCTTTTAAAGCTGACCATTGAGGACGGAGTGGGGGAAAGGACGATTGTGTCCGGTATTGCGAAATGGTACAAGCCGGAAGATTTAACAGGGCACAGCATTATTTTCGTTGCCAATTTGAAACCCGCGACCCTTTGCGGCGTGGAGAGCCAGGGCATGGTTCTTTCCGCCGATTCGGGGGAAGACGTCAAGGTTATTTTTGTTGACGGGATCCCGTCCGGGAGCAAGGTTTGCTGATGGAAATGACAGGTTCTATTTTTGATTCACATGCACATTTCGATGATGAGTCGTTTGACTCCGACCGCGACACACTTTTGGCAGAGCTGCCGAACCGGGGCATCTGTAACGTAATTAACTGCGGGTCGGATTTAAACTCCTCGCGCGCTTCCGTTGAGCTGGCGGTGAAGTATCCGTATATCTACGCCGCGGTGGGGATTCATCCGGAATGCGTGAAGGATGCTCCCCCGGACTATATAAAGCAGTTGGAGGAATTGGTTACCAAGGAAAAGGTTGTTGCTGTTGGAGAGATCGGCCTTGATTACCATTTCAAGGAGAACGCGCCAAAAGAGGTTCAGAAAGCCGTCTTTGAAGAACAGGTTTCATTGGCGCATAAGGTTGGGCTCCCGATTATTGTGCATGACCGCGATGCACATGGCGATACCATGGAGCTTTTGCGCAAATGGAAGCCGAAGGGTGTGGTGCATTGTTTTTCCGGTAGCGTGGAAATGGCGGAGGAATGTATCCGGCTCGGTATGTATATCGGTCTTGGCGGCGCGGTAACGTTCAAGAACGCGCGTGTGCCGGTTGAGGTTGCGGAGGCCATTCCTTTGGATCGTATGCTGATGGAAACGGACTGCCCCTATATGGCACCGGTTCCGTTCCGCGGGAAACGGAACGATTCCACGCTGATCGTGTATACGGCCGCCCGGATTGCAGAAATCCGCGGCACAACCGCCGAGGAAATTCTAAAGTTTTCGCGCCGCAATGCGGAGACATTGTTTTCTATTAATGGCTAATGAAAGGCCGGGAGGTATCTCCCGGCCTTTCATTTTTCGAATCATATGACGTAAAGCTGGGTGAGAGCTTTCACCGGGCATTTTAAAAACCTGCGGAGTTTTGCAGTTAGAGTCCCAGTTTCCTTTGCTTTTTCTCACGGAGGCACGGAACCAATCCCCAGGACGGGTTGAAGGAAGCCCGCCGGGGGCGAGGATGATTATACTCGCTTCACAGTCGGAGTCCGGGAAATTTCCCCGAACTTTTTCTATAATAAACAAACGGTGGGAAATACAAAGAGACTGCCTTCGAACAAGGCAGTCTCAGTATTATTGTTATTCAATTATGCTTACACCGGTCATTTCAGGCGGCTGGGGAAGCCCCATAATTTTAAGCATGGTTGGCGCGATGTCTGCAAGGCGCCCGCCGGAGCGGAGTTTGCAGGGATAACCGACAACGCAGAACGGAACCAGATTCGTCGTATGAGCGGTGAACGGAGAACCGTCCTCCTCGTACATCTTGTCCGCGTTGCCGTGGTCTGCTGTAATCAAAGCAACGCCGCCCATTTCCGTAATGGCGTGAACAATTCTTCCGACGCACTTGTCAACTGCCTCCACAGCGGCTTTCGCGGCGCTGAAAACGCCTGTGTGGCCAACCATATCGCAGTTTGCAAAGTTCAAAATAATCACGTCGTATTTCCCGCTCTTAATGCGTTCCATTAAAGCGTCCGTAACTTCATAGGCGCTCATTTCGGGCTGAAGGTCATAGGTCGCTACCTTCGGGGAGTGGATCAATACGCGATCCTCGCCGGGATATTGTGTTTCAACACCGCCGTTGAAGAAAAATGTAACATGGGCGTATTTTTCCGTTTCGGCAATCCGAAGCTGGGTAAGGCCCTTCTCCGAAATATATTCGCCGAACGTGTTTTTCAGCGACTGGGGTTTAAACGCAACCTCCACATTCGGCATGGTCGCATCGTACTGCGTCATGCAGACATAGGTGAGAGGGAAGAAGCCTTTTTTGCGCTCAAAGCCTTTGAAATCCGGGTCAACCAGCGTGCGGGTAAGTTCGCGCGCGCGGTCTGGACGGAAATTGAAGAAAATGACGGAATCGTTCGGCTGAATTTTCGCGTTTTCCGCACAGACAACCGGTACGACGAACTCGTCGGTAACATTCTGCTTGTAGGAATCCTCCACCGCTTTTACCGGATCGGCGCACTGTACGCCTTCCCCGTAAACCATCGCGGCATAGGCCTTTTCAACGCGTTCCCAGCGATTGTCGCGGTCCATGGCGTAATAACGGCCCATAACGGTGGCAATTTTGCCAACGCCGATTTTCTTTATCTTTTGCTCGCATTCTTCAATATAGCCCTTGCCGGAATCCGGCGGAACATCGCGGCCGTCGAGCAAAGCGTGTACAAATACTTTTTTGCAGCCGCGTCTCTTTGCAAGCTCGAGCAGAGCATACAGGTGCGAATTGTGGCTGTGTACGCCGCCCGCGGAAAGCAGGCCGATTAAGTGCAAAGCGCCGTCGTGGGTAAGAACATTGTCAACGGCGGACAACAGCGCGGGGTTTTCAAAGAAGTCGCCGTCTTCAATGGATTTTGTAATCCGGGTCAGTTCCTGATAGACAATCCGGCCCGCTCCGATGTTAGTGTGGCCAACCTCGGAGTTGCCCATCTGACCATCCGGCAGACCGACGTCCATGCCGGAAGCGCCGATTTGTGTAAGGGGATTGTTTGCGAAAAGACGGTCGATATTGGGTTTATTGGCGGCCTTAATCGCGTTGCCGCTTTCCGGACCGATACCGAACCCGTCGAGGATCATTAGTATTAATGGTTTTTTCATGTTTTTTAACCAGACCTGCCTTTCGGGAATAATTTACCTGCTTGCTGCCTTTACGATTTCTGCAAAATCAGCAGGCTTTAAAGAAGCGCCGCCGATCAGGCCTCCGTCAACGTCAGGCTGGTCAAGCAGTTCCGCCGCATTCTTCGCGTTCATGGAACCGCCGTACTGAATGGTGAATGCGTCTGCGCTTGCTGCATCGTAGAGCTTTTTGATTGTTTCGCGAATAACCGAGCAAACCTCGTTCGCCTGTTGTGCGGTAGCGGTTTTGCCGGTTCCGATCGCCCAGATCGGCTCATAAGCAATAATGACTTTTTTCAGATCGTCCTTGGAAACGCCGCCGAGCGCAATTTTTGTCTGCATGGCGACAAGCTCTTCCGTAATGCCCTGCTCACGCTGCTCAAGGGACTCACCTACGCAGAGAATCACGGAGAGGCCGCTGTCCAAAGCCGCGCGAAGGCGCTTATTAACGGTTACGTCGGTTTCACCAAAATAGGTTCTGCGTTCGCTGTGGCCGATGATGACATACTGTACACCCATGGAAGCAAGCATGTCCGCAGAAACCTCGCCGGTGAACGCGCCGCTCTTTTCCCAGTGGCAGTTTTCTGCGCCGACACCGATATTGGAGCCTTTTGTTGCTTCCAATGCTGCGGAAAGATCCACATAGGGGGTGCAGACGATCACGTCACAGTCCGCGTCTTTTACCAGGGGTTTTATTTCTTCAATCAGTTTGGTCGCCTCTGCCGGCGTTTTGTTCATTTTCCAGTTTCCGGCAATTACTGCTTTTCTAAGCTTCTTATTCATAATCCATTCTCCTTTGCTCGGCCTTGTCTGTTGCCTAAGCATAAATCGGTTTCGGTGAAAATTGCTGCCCGTATAAATATATCCGGAAGGATTCCTGTGGTCACAATTTTCCCGGAATCCGCTTAAGTTTATTATACAGGCAAGACCTGAAATCATAATTTTAATGCGGCAGCAGGGCTGCCGCATTCGTGTTCAAAGAATTATTTTTCGTTCAGGCATGCGATACCGGGCAATTCAAGGCCCTCAAGGAATTCAAGGGAAGCGCCGCCGCCGGTGGAAATATGGGTCATTTTATCCGCGAAGCCGAGCTTCTCAACCGCAGCGGCGGAGTCGCCGCCGCCGATAATGGAAATAGCGCCGCTGTCTGCAACCGCTTTTGCAACAGCAATTGTGCCGGCTGCGAAATTATCCCATTCGGAAACGCCCATCGGCCCGTTCCAGACAACCGTGCCGGAGCCTTTGATCGCGTCGGCAAACAGAGCGGAGGTTTTCGGTCCGATGTCAAGGCCCATCCAGCCTTCGGGAATTTTATCAGAGTCAACAACCTTATGCTCTGCGTCCGCTTTGTATTCGGTCGCGACAACGTTGTCGATCGGGATCAGAAATTTAACGCCCTTATCCTTGGCTTTTGCCATCATATCCTTTGCAAGTTCGACTTTGTCGCTCTCGCAGATGGAGGTACCGATGGAGTAACCGAGCGCATTCATAAAGGTGTAGGCCATGCCGCCGCCGATGATGAGGGTGTCGACCTTGTCGAGCAGGTTGGTGATAACGCCGATTTTATCGGAAACCTTTGCGCCGCCAAGAATAGCGGTGAACGGACGCTTCGGATTGGTAAGCGCGCCGCCCATGATTGTGATTTCCTTCTGGATCAGGTAGCCGCACACAGCCGGAAGGTATGCCGCAACGCCCGCTGTAGAGGCATGCGCACGGTGGGCGGTGCCGAATGCGTCGTTTACATAGATTTCGGCCAGAGAGGCAAGCTGCTTTGCAAATTCGGGATCGTTCTTTTCCTCTTCCTTATGGAAGCGGACGTTTTCAATCAGCTCGACTTCGCCGTCCTTTAAGGAAGCAGCAATGCTCTTTGCGCTGTCGCCGACAACGTCTGTTGCCATTTTGACTTCCTGTCCCAGCGCCTTCGAGAGGTATTTGCCAACAGGGGCAAGGGAAAATTTCATGTTGAACTCGCCCTTCGGACGGCCCAGGTGCGAGCAGAGGATTACTTTTGCCTTATGGTCTACCAGGTAACGGATGGTTTTCAGTGCTTCATCAATACGCTTTGAATCCGTGATATTGCCTTCCGCATCGAAAGGTACATTGAAATCGCAGCGGACCAATACTTTTTTGCCCGCGACATCAATATCTTCTACGGTCTTTTTGTTAAGATAGTTCATGCTTACCGCTCCTTTATATTATGATTTCGGAAATTTCAAAACACTTTCGTTATTATACAATAATTTGTAAAAGATTTCAAGCAAATTGGGGCGTTTCAGACAAGTTTGTTAAAAAATAATCACCATTTGTATTCCCGAAGCTGTCCTTTGCAAAGCAGATTCGGATATCCCCATTGCCGCAGCACCTCATATACGCCGATCGCCACAGAATTCGATAAATTTAAGCTCCGTGCGTCCGGGTTGTTCAGCATGGGAATACGCACGCAGTGGTCGGGATTTTCATATAAAAGTTTTTCCGGCAGGCCCGCGGTTTCTTTTCCGAAAAACAGGTAGCAGTTGTCGGGGTAGTGCATATCTGAGTGAATATGTGTTGCCTTTGTGGAAAAGAAAAAGAAATTGCCTGTATTTTGGCTGAAAAAATCGGAAAGGCTATCGTAATAGGCGATATCAAGCAGGTGCCAGTAATCAAGCCCGGCGCGCTTGAGTTTTTTATCGTCAATTCGAAAGCCCATCGGCCCTACCAGATGAAGCCGAGCGCCCGTTGCGGCGCAGGTGCGCGCCACGTTGCCGGTATTCTGCGGAATTTCCGGTTCAACCATTACGATGTTCAGTGTTGGCATGATAAACTCCTTTATTCATTCATAATTTGGTATTTATTTTCAACAATAAACTGAAAGAAAGAGGGGAAGATATTGAAAGGCCTTATGATTTTATTTTCAATGTGGAGGTTTTGGATTATGTATCGAGAAACCATGGGATTTGTCCGAGGAATGGGCGCCGGTATGCTCGCTGGAATTACAGCCATTGCGATCGGAAGCAGAATGATGAAGGACAACAGGCAGTTCAGACGCAATGCAAATAAGGCCATGCGTGCGGTGAACGGCATGTTTGGTAACGTGCAGAGCATGTTTCGAATGTAATTTCAAAAGGACATATCCGGTAAAACCCTCGGCGGGATTTCCCCGCCGAGGGTTTGTTATTTTAACGGAAGGACACGATACATAAAACGCACTCTTTCGTTTCTTAATATATTATAATAACTTAGAAAAGCGAAAACAAGGATAAATCAGGATTAAGAAAATCAACGCCACTTTTGTATTAATGGCGAACCCCTGCTGTACACCGAATTTTTGCGCTAAGCGAAATTCAGTTGTGCGTTTGGTCACTAATTGCTGATTTTCATACAAATTGAAAAGAAAACTTACGAATTTCTATTTCCCAACCAGATGGAATATGCTATAATATGGTAAATTATGCCAAATGTTTGGTGAACTTCTACTAATTGAATTATAACGTTGGGAGCGAAAACATGAATCTAAGGAATGCAAAAAAAGCGTTGTTATTTAATGATTTTTTATCCTTACTGGCCGGAGAACCTTTGGAAATAAAATATAAAAATATAGCCCGTTTTTTGCATATATCGGAATCTACGCTTTCAAAGCTTAGACATGGAAAGCTGAATAAGATGCCCTCTGGTCTGCACCCGGAAAATATAGGGTCCGAATTTGCGGCGGCCCTGACACGCTCCTTTGCACCTACGGTCAGTACGGTTCGGCGTTTTTCCACTTTTGCGCGGATTGTTAGTGAAAATTACCTCATATCGAATACTTTGGAAAAGGCGGCGGCTTCCTTAACCGTTCCAATGAACAACGTGAATCTGAAAAGGGCTTGCGCAAGCGAAATTTCGAAATTTATCAAGCGATGCTATGAGGAATCCTATGCCAATTCCGAAATGGATTTCGCCAGCCATGTGTCTTCGCGCTGTACAGCTCAGTGCGAGATTATTTTTCAAAAAATCTGTGATACTATAAACTGCGACACCTTCGATTCGGAAAAGCTGAGGCAGCTTTTGAATGTTGTTTACGCGGCAAATATCCGTCATCAAATCGCCACTTATGTGGGAAACCGATCTGTTATCGACTTGGTTGAGCGGTTTGTACGAAGTCAGGCGGATGAGCCTTTTTATAACTATATACACCGGTCGGAGGTTATCTCAATCTCGGAGGATTCTTCCCTCCTTATGCGAACGATTAAAGGCCAGCAGCAGATTGTTTTTCAGACCACGAAGCCACGGGAAATTATCATGTGTCAGCCGCTGAACCATTTTGTGGATATACCCGATCAGGAAACTATTAAGAAAATACTGCCGCATATAAGCTGTACGGTGAACCACATTCCTTTAATAAAATATATCAATATCCATGAAAACTCGAATTACAGCGACTTGACGAGTTTTTTTACTGTACGGCAGGTATACGACAATGTCAGCGGTACCGTTATGACCGAGCTTGCTTTCCGTTTCAAACTGTATCCGGGCGTGGCGGGGGAAACCATTAATATAGCTTACGAATGCAATCTTATCACTCCGTTTATCAATAATATTTCCTGTAACTACAGTTTTTCTCTTCACTATCCCTGTAAATTCCTTGAGCACGAATTTGCCCTTGACGCCAAGACAAAAAACAAGTGGGGCGTTCAGGTGAGGCTGTTTACGCCTATGACCACCAGCGCCTGCACAGTAGAGCATCCGGATGAATCCGTAGTACAGATCGGCGGCACTACGGATTTGAAAAGAATCACCTTTTACGACTGGGCCATGCCGGGCACCGGCTATTTCAGAAATATTTACGAACTGAAGTATGCGGAGCAAATACATAATTAAACATTAAACCACTTTATTCATTCACATCTATTGCAAGTTTTCCATAATATCCTATATAATAGTAAGAAAATAGTTTGTATTTGAGGAAGGAGGCCCCGACATGCCTGTGCAAGATTCGAATCTTGCGCCTGTTTTTTATATGGTTTGTTACAGGCCCTTTGATGGCAATGCGCAAAATAGTGCGATTTTAACCGGGGTAAGACGCGATTATCTGACGACCCGCAAAAGCTCCTCCGGAAAATATAAAAAATGTTTGGCAGGAACCAATATTTCGATCCATTATAAAATCGGGAAAGGGAAGTTCCTCTGGAGGAAAAGCAGCGGCAAAATCCTTTTGCAGGAATCTTACCCGGAGGTTTATGGTTACTGTATATGGACAAGGAGTCTGGCAGGGGAAACCATAAGCAAAGCCCGCTATGCGAAAGATCATAGCTGGCTTCAGACCGCGTATTACCAGGGCGACACAAAACGCCCCGTCGCCTTTCTAAAACCCGTGCAGGGCAGTAAGGAATTGCTTCTTCTCGAGCTGGATGCCAAGACGGGGAAGTACGAGGCCGTAAGGCTGTTCCCCTTTGAGAACAACGAGGGAACGGCGCAGCAGAGCCTAATAAATACGCTTGCGGGCGAGCCGCAGGTTTACGCCGAAACGGATGAAGGCAGTTTTTGCTACTGCACAAAGGAAGAACTTGAGAGCCGGATATCGGTTTTGAACGATTTGAATACGGGAAAAGAGAGCTTGATCCCCAAATGGCCGTATGTGGAAGAAGAATCAATAACATTCACCTATATTATGAATGACGGTTCAGCAAAACCCGCGCAGCCGGAATCGGTTCTGGAATCGCAGGCAGAGCAGCAGACGGAAAATCCTTCGGGGCAAACCGCACAGGAAGCGGACTATGCGGCGGATCATGAAATTTTCAGTACCGATGAACCGGTAAAGCCTGCGCGTTACACGGTTGCGGCAAAAGGGCTGAATGGCGAAACACAGATTAGTGATTATCTGCCTCTGCATCTGGAAAAGGCGACAAAACGCATTGTTATCAGCGCGGAAGAAAGCTACCTTTACTTTGGAAAGGTGATTAACGGCCTGCGCCAGGGGCGCGGCCGAACGCAGATGCAGAATGGCTATACCGCTTACGAAGGCGACTATGTGGATGATAAGCGGGATGGCTTCGGCGCGTATTATTATAAATCGGGGAAAATCTGTTATGTAGGCGACTGGAAGGCGAATAGACGCGATGGCCTTGGGATTTCTTACAGTTCCCGGGACGGCACCATATTCTTCGGAAGATGGAAGAACAATATCCCCACAGGAAACGGCGCCGCGTTCGACGCGGAGGGGAATTTAATCTATACGGGCGAATGGAAAAACGGGATGCGCCATGGACACGGTACGGAATATAAAAACGGGGAAATCGTGTTTACAGGGGAATTTCGGGAGGATAAATATTACTCAGGATACAAACGGATTCAGAAATAGGTGAACGGATAGAGGGTGGAAATATGCAGAGCATGGAATTACATAATGTAAGCAGCGGCGAATGCATTGTGCTGCGCGGAGCAAATAAAGATCTATTGATGGTTGACTGTGGTGAGCCTGGGACGGGCAGTATTTCCGATATCATGAAGCGGTATGCCGGTGCGGTGTACCGCGATTTTTTGCTTACGCACTATCATGAAGCGGAAATCTGCGGGTTTCAGAAGCTTTTGAAAATCAATCCGAATACCTTTGACCGGATTTTTTTGCCTGCTTCTCCCTGCGATAAGCGCGGCAGGGCGCTTTTATTGGAATTTGCCCTTTTTACTTATGCTTTTTCCAATAAAAAGGATGATTTCTATTTGGAAAGCATATTCTTGCTTCGCATCTTTAGCGTTTTGTTAAAGAAATCGGACAGCCGGATTTTTGCGCTGAAAATGGGTTCGACTTTCCAGTTTGACGGCGTTGTTTACGACGTTTTGTGGCCAGCCGCAACAGATTATCCATTTTCAGACCTGTTTTCCGCGGCGGTGGAAGATATGAACGTCTGTCTTTCATCCCCGTTCCTTCCGGAGGAGGCGGGGCAGTTTCTGAAGCTGAAGGAGCAGTTTTGCGCCGCTTATCTTGCCTGCTGCGGAACCTCCCCTGTAAATCCGAAGGATATCAGCCGTATGAGTACGATATTTAATAGTATCGAAAATTTATGGCTGCGGCTGAAATCCCTGCCTTCTGCCCCGGATATTGCGGAAATTCTGGATCGGCCGACGACCCGGGAGGCATACAAAAGGGAACAGCAGGCCGCAAGCATTATTTTTCAGAACCGGCGCAAAAGCGAGGCCAGCACGGATGATATCCTGATGACCGGTTCCGCCGCGCCGGAAAGTATGGATGCCATTTCAGACAAACTATATGACGGCTACTATATTTTGAAAGCCCCGCAGCATGGCGCGGCGGGGGCATGGAGCCATCTGTTCAACGAAATCAGCGCTTCGCATATTCTGATCAGTAATGGGAATAATAGGAAACCGGAGCCGGTTGCCGGCGAATATCTTGACCTGCCCTCAATAAAGCACTGCACGGACTGTTCTGCCTGCGCATGGTTCCAAAACAGCGGATACTCCTGTAATCGGATGAATTGCTGCTATGAGCTGCATGAACCGGGACTGACAATCAAATGCCCGTATTGCCATAGCCAGGATGGACCGGCGCCTTGCGGAATTTACCAGATTAACCGGGATGTTCCCCGTTCCTGTTTATGCGATAACAAGCCGATTTATATGAGTAAATTGTAAAGAAGAACGCAATAAAAAGGAATTATTTTTCATTCAACTTCTACATACATTGCCATAATGGATAAATATGGATTTATTGCTGGAAGATATTAAAATTAAAACCAAATTTTATATAAAAATATATCCAATATATACTTGACAATGCCTGCCAAATATCTTATAATCCAATTAAACATATGAGTGGTGGTTGTGGCTGCGGCTATGCCAAACGCATTATTGGCAGAGTTCCCACGAAACCATTGCAAGTCAGGGGGAGAATATCTTAACACCCATGGCGAACATGTATGTTAAATTCTCATAGCACACGCAAATACGCAAAACGAACTATTTTAAGGAGGACAAAAAGGATGAAAAAAATCACGGGAAAAGTGGTTTCTCTTGTGCTTGCTTTAGCACTTGTAGTATCCAGCTTTTCGGCAAACTTTGCTTTCGCCGCGACAAAGTCGATGGCGGGAGTTGTTACTGATACCGCAGAAGATGATATCTATCTCTGCAACGGTGGAACTGGCGACAGAGAAATCGATCTTAATGATTTTCTCGCAGCCAACGGTTCAGGCTTCAATATGGAAACAAAGAACCACAAGGATGTTGACAATGTAAAGGTTTCGTCAATTTCCCATATTTCTGGCGATAGGCTGGTTTCCTTAAAGCTTAGAAATAATGATGACGATGCATATCTTAGATTAAAGAGCAGCACGAAAACTGGTACAGAAGTTATTTCCGTTTTGTTCAAGGCTGATTACACAGATGATGACGGAAATGAGTATACTGTAAAAGCTTCTCAGAAGTTGACCGTTCATGTTTATGACAAGGATCAGCTTGTATTAGGCAAAAAAGATTCGAACGGTGTTGGCAAAGGTGTAGATGAATTAGACGATATACCGATGACTGCAGGCGCAACAGTTGAGATTGGTGCTTTCGTTGCACAACCTGAGAGTGAAGATAGTTGCTATGCTGTGCTCACCCCTGCACATAAGATCTTCTTGTCAAAAGATAAGAAGGATTATAAAGACAGCGGTTTTACACTTGAGGTAACAAGCGGTTCAAGTGATATCCACTTCTTGACCGAAGCTACTGTGAACGGTAAGAAAGTATTCCAAGATCAGTTTGATGATGCTCATATGAGGGCAAAAGATGTAGCGCAAGATGTCAATGGCGTTCTGTATGCAGTAGTTGGTAAACTAAACAGCCAAAATCAGATTACCGGTGATGCAAGCACAGGCAATATTACGCTTACCGCCAAAAAGCTTGTGCAAGATGGTGCTACTTATAAAGCTTCTACAGATTCCGATGAAAAGTATACCTTAAAAGCCAAAATTGCAAAGAAAATTGATATTGAAGCATTAAAGAGCTATAATTCAACGGACTCTTCCGATGCTCGGTATCTCTTTAAGAAAACCGTCAATAATGCTGGAAAAGCTAGCGATATAAACTACACAATCAGAAAAGACGGTAAGAGCATTTTAGATGGATTTACACAGTTTGACGGCAATGATGTAAATCTTACTGACAAGGAAATCAAATTCCCGACTGATACTGATACTGTTACCGTTAATGAAGATGTTAACATCAAGAAGATTTCCGGTAAAATGAACAAGTTGACGATCGGCGATTGCAATGTAGGCGAAGTTGACATCGATAATGGTGAAGTTACTATTGATGAAGGTAAAGTCGGCGATGTTACCATTGGCGATGACGATTCAACTAAAGCAAAGCTGACGATCACAAATGGAGCAAAAGTTGGTAATATTGATACAACAGATGCGAATGATAATGAAGAGTCGATTAACATTGATGGTGCAACAGTTGGCAACATCAAGACTGACGGTGATGTAGAAATTGAAACAAATGATGATGATCATACAGTAACTGTTGGTGAGATTGCTGCTGCTGGTAAAGTAACTGTCAACGCTGATGAAGCGAAAGTTTCTATCTCCGCTCTGAAAGCTGCAGATGAAGATGCAGAATTTACTCTGTACAATACCGACAATATGGAATTAAAGGTTGGCAAGATTGATTTCGACTACTATGATGATGTTAAACTCAATCTTGGCAATGAAGATGACGAAGACGATATCTTCACCGGCACAATTCCGGCTCCGATTAATGCGGCAGACGGTAGCATTGAAACTAAGAACGAAGACACAAATGTTACTGTAACAGGTAAAGTGGATGTAGATACAATTTCTGTTGATTCTGATTCTACAATCACTTTCAAGGATGATGTTAAAGCTGGTACGGTTGATGGCGACGGCACAATGGTCGTTGTTCCTGGAAAGCTTTATGTAAAAGAAAGTGCTTCCAGCACGAAGTTAAAGCTCGATGGTAATTTTGCCGCTGGTACAGTTGCATTCAAGGCTGATGCTGGCAATGTAGATGTTGATGATTTCGATTGCTATGGCTTTACACTTGAAAAGTCCACAGCGAGCAATGTAGATACCTTCAAGGTTAAGAGTGTAAGCTTTGCTGGCATTCAGATCAACAAGACTTCTGCAAACATTGCGAAGGGTTATTCCGAGACATTCACAGCTACTGCTTATCCGAACGGTACTACCATTCCGGCCGGTTACACAGTTAAGTGGGATCTCGATGGCGGCAGCAGCGATGTGTTCTCTATGACTACAAATGGCAATACTGCTACAGTTAAGGTCAATAGCATTGATTCTACTTTCGCAAGCCAGAACCATGCAACTCTGACCGCTACACTTTATGATGCAGACGGTTATGAAGTTGAAGATTACAGCGCTGCAAAGTGCGAGATCACAGCAATAGCTGTTCCGGAAGCAAAGATTGACACAACAAATGACTTCTCTCTTGCTCAGGGCGCTTCCTATCAGTTCAAAGTTACTTCTACAACTGCTCCTTCCTTTACGGTTGGTACACCGGGTGCCTTCAATGTAGCTCTTGCTTCTAAGAATGGCAACGATTACTTCTACAAGATCACCGCAGTTGGTAAGGTAGGTTCTTCCGCTGGTATTTACCTCAACGGTGCAAAGGTTTGTGTTGTTACAATTAAAGCTCCGGCTTTCACTTGTGACACAACAAAGGATGTAACCGTTAAAGGTTCTTACCAAGTAAAGGTTACTGCTACAACTACACCGACATTTTCTGTTGGTACAGCAGGTGTTTTCAAGGCTTCTTTCGTGAAGAAAGTTGGTAACGACTACTTCTACAAGCTCACATCTGTTGGCAAAGTTGGCGCAAAATCTGGCGTTTATGTAAACGGCGTTAAGGTTTTTGTTGCAACTGTTGGCTAAGTAATCCTTAAAAATAGGCAATTTCTTAATTAAATTATTACTATCTCAACAAAATAAGTTATAGTTGTATTTGCGTAGCGGCGGTTTGAGCGACAGCTCAGGCCGCCGCTTTGTGCTGCATTTTTAAAAATGTATGTATGAATTCGGTTGATAACCCGGTGGATCCTGTTCTTCGGTTCCAATATCAGTTAAAATTGCTTTCAGTTCCGGGTACGGCATGTTGTAGCGTTGGCTCAAGTAGCGAAGGGAGGCACCAAGCTCGCCATCCGGTCCGCCATATTGCGCTATAATCATTTGCGCAAGTTTTGGGTTTGTATTTTTTATATTAATGGGATACTGTAAATGTTTAACATAATTCCACATTAAGCTTTCCCCCCTTCGGTTACATCCCAGGGCCATGGATCGGAAATCCATGCCCAACGGCTGGTCGTCGCGCTGGTTTCATTCATCGGGCCGTAAGCGGCTTCATATTTCGCAATGAGATCAGTCGTTATTTTGCGGTATTCCTCCAGCTTTTGCGCTGCTGTGCAATCGCCTGGGTGGGTGTCTAAGAAAATGTGAAGCTCCCACATTGTGAATTGATAGGAACGAATTCTTCTTAACATCATTTCCTGCTCATTCATTTCGAAGCACCTCTTCCCCCAAGAAATGGTTTGTCAAGGTCTGGGAATATCGTGCCACTGCGTAGTCCTTTTTCCGGATCATATATCGTACCAAATTGCTGGAAAGGTACGTAAGCCATTGCAACGACGGTTACAGCCGGTAGCGGGGTCCGTGTAATCAGACAGGCATCCCCTTCCAGAATATTCATATTCTCCATTGATTTTCTCCTTTCTTATTTATTGGGCTTAACCTAATCCTATATTATGCAAATTTTGGACAGCATGTGAAATAGGGGTACTTTTGGGGAAGTATTTAGAAAAAGAAAAACACAGAAGGAAATGTTCCTCCTGTGTTTTTCGCTATTTTTTAGCAAGTTCCGCAAACACCTTTAATGCAGCGAAGTAAATCCTCCAATGTGCAAATATCTTCACCACAGCCCGAAACTACATTTTGGACATTTGCAGGTAATGAAGCGAAGTATTGATTTATGTCTGCATTTGATGCTAAAAGATCGCTTAATCCGTTTGCCATATTCTCACCTCGCTCCTAGTTTATGAAGAATGAGAGGAAATATTAAGGGAAATAATTCCCGTTAGTTTATTCTTCATTTTGTAAATACGAGTATTTATGATATAATATATAATATTAAATTATTATTCATCGAACAGATGGACAATTTATAGTAATTGGAGAAAATATGGCTACTTTGAAAAAGACAATACAAAAGAACCTACTTGTCATTATAACGTTAGCACTTTCAACGGGTGTTTTATTGTACTTTTTCTTTACTACGGAAGGAATTGTTACATTAGGGGAAATCATAACAAAGCTTAGACTGCGCTGGTTATTCATGGCGATTGCAAGCGCTGTATTATGCTGGATTTGTGAAGGTTGTGCTTTAAATTTACTGTGCGTTCATCTTTACCCGAATTGGAACTATAATCGTTCTTTTTGCGTTGGAATGATCGGTCTGCTGTATAGTGCGTTGACGCCGTTTTCAACAGGCGGCCAGCCTATGCAGATTTATTCTATGCGCAAAATGGGGATGGATACTGGGAAAGCAGGTTCCATCATTGCGGTAAAAACACTTACTTATCAGGTCATTATGGTTGGCTACTCTCTTGTATTGGTTGCATGGAAATTCCGCTTTTTCCAAACCAGCGTCAGTAATTTTTCTTTTGTTACGATCATTGGGTTAATTTCAAACAGCGCATTTATCTTTCTGGTGGCATTGTTCATGATTAGTGCAACAACAACGAACAAGCTTGTAAATGCGGTTATTCAGTTCCTCCACCGTATAAAACTTTGCCGTCATCCCGCGGAACGCTATGAAAAAATTCACGGCCAACTTGAAGTTTTTCACAATGCGTCCAAACTGATGGGGAATTCCATCAAGCTATATATTCCGGTTCTGGTTATTACCGTTTTTCAAATTACTTTAAACAGCTTGATTCCGTATTTTATTTATCGCAGCTTTAGTATGCACGAGGTTCCCGTTACGACCATGGTTGCCGCGCAGGTGTTTGTGGCGATGGTAAGTGCCTTTGTTCCGCTTCCGGGGGCTTCTGGTGGCGCAGAAGGCAGTTTTTATATTTTCTTCGGAATGTTTTTTGGCTCTGCAATCTTGCCCGCAATTCTGCTCTGGCGCATTATCAGCTATTATTCGAATATTTTATTTGGCGCAGTTTTCGCTTATATTGGAAAACGGTATAATGTACCGGATAAGATCGTTGAATAAAATAAGTCTTTACAGGAACGTAAAAGACCTCCTGCCGCAATTGATTTTACGGCAGAAGGTCTTTATGTTATTTTGCGACAGGTGTTTGACTTTGGATTCGTTTTTATAACCTATGGTTGCTATTTCGAAATGTAATTGCCTTTTCGATTTCCACAACGGCGAGGGGGATAAAGGAAAGCGATGCGACAATCAGCCACTGATAGCCTGTGAGCATCGATGTTTTGAATATGACGGAAAGCGGTTTGATTACAATGACCGCCAATTGCAGGGCAACGCAGGCAATTGCGGCTAGCACCAGCTTTGGATTGGCAAAGATACCCGCTTCAAAGATGGAGCGGGTAGACCGCATATTAAACGTATGAACTACCTGGGAAAGGCTGAGAACGGCAAAAGCCATCGTGCGCCCGATAACCGGCGCGGATGGGTCAAGATCGAAATAAATACGGCCGATACTGTAAGCTAAAAGGGACAATGTTCCGATCAGACAGCCTTCAACGATGATGTTATAGCCCATCCCTCCGGAAAAAATGCTTTCATTGAGCTTTAGCGGCTTTCGGTTCATAATATTCTTATCAATCGGCTCTACGCCCAGCGCAAGCGCGGGGAGGGAATCGGTAACTAGATTTACCCATAAAAGCTGGATTGCCAGTAGTGGAGTGGGCAAACGCAGAAGGAAGCCGACGAACACCGTCAGGATTTCACCGATGTTGCAGCTAAGCAAAAAATGAACGGTTTTCTTAATGTTTTCATAAATGCCCCTGCCTTCGCGTACAGCAGCGACAATTGTGGCAAAGTTATCATCTGTCAAAATCACATCGGACGCCGCCTTGGCCACGTCAGTACCCGAAATACCCATTGCGCAGCCGATGTCCGCGGCGCGCAGGGCAGGGGCGTCGTTTACGCCGTCACCGGTCATAGCGACCACTTCTCCATGGGCTTGAAAAGCCTTTACAATCCTGACCTTATGTTCCGGCGAGACACGCGCAAATACGGTATAATCGTAGATGTTTTTTTCCAGTTCCTTTTGGCTGAGCGCGTCAAGGGCGGATCCCGTAATTACCCGTTTTTTTCCTTCGAGAATGCCAAGCTGCTTTGCAATTGCCGCAGCTGTGGCTGCGTGGTCCCCGGTAATCATGACGGGAAGAATCCCCGCTTTTTTACAGAGTTCCACTGCGGACTTTACCTGTGGGCGTGGCGGGTCAATCATTCCGATCAGGCCGCAAAAAATAAGGTTCTGCTCAATTTCTTCCGGCTTCTCGGGCAAAACGTCAACGTCCCGGTAAGCGACGCCGATTACTCGCAGCGCGCGTGAGGCCATTTCTTCGTTTTGCCGGGCTGCCCCGCTTGTGCAGTGGGTAAACAAAATATCCGGTGCGCCTTTTGCAATGATACGGAAGCGCCCTCCGCTCAAACGATGTACTGTCGTCATCATTTTCCGCTCGGAACTGAACGGGATTTCCCGTATACGGGGAAATTGGGCATCGAGTCTATTTTTTTCCGTTGGAGCCACCGCCACAATGGCGACTTCCGTAGGGTCGCCGTGAATCGTTTTGCCGCTGACAGTACAGTTGCAGCACAGGGAGGCAAGATCCAGAATCTGCCTGCCCTTTTCCGTCTGTATTTCAACCGGGCCGCTTGCATCTCTCAGTTCAACCACGCTCATCCGGTTTTGCGTAAGGGTTCCCGTTTTATCGGAACAGATCACGCTGGCGCTTCCAAGCGCCTCCACAGCAGGCATACGCCGCACGATTCCCCGGTTTGCCGCCATACGCCTAACGCCGATCGCAAGGACGATTGTAACAACGGCGGGCAGCCCCTCCGGAATGGCCGCGACGGCAAGGCTGATTGAAATGAGGAACATTTCAATGGGCGGGATATGCTGAAACAGGCCCATGATAAAGATGATGAGGCATATGACGAGAGCACCGCTGCCAAGCCAGTGCCCCGTTTGCGCCAGCTTCTTCTGCAGCGGGGTCTGGGGGGCAGACTGGTTAGTAATCATATGTGCAATTTTCCCCACATGCGTGTCCATTCCCGTAGCCGTAACGATGCCTTTGCCGTGGCCTGCGGCAATGGAACTGGTGGAATATAAAAGATTGTAGCGGTCGCCAAGCGGGGTATCGGCAGCACAGATGCAATCGGCGCGCTTTTCACTCGGAAGGCTTTCTCCGGTAAGTGCGCTTTCCTCTGCTTTTAAATTAACCGCTTCAATTAGGCGCAAATCGGCAGGAACCAGATCACCTTCGCGAAGAATGACCAGATCGCCGGGAACCAGTTCGGATGCCGAGATCCGTTGTTCTTCTCCGCCGCGAATAACATGCGCGTGGGGGCTGGAAAGCTTTTTCAAGGCTTCGATTGCTTTTTCCGCCCGGCTTTCCTGTACCAGACCGATAATTGCATTCATGGTTACAATAAATAGGATAATAATGGAGTCTATGTAGTCATTGTTATGTTCCAGGAAGGAAGTTATAAAGGAAATTCCTGCGGCAATTAAAAGGACGATGACCATAAAATCCGAAAACTGAGCGAGGAAACGAAGCAGCAAGCTCCTCCGTTTTGGCTGCTGTAGTTCATTCCTGCCGTGTTTTTTCAGCCGCTCGGCTGCTTGACCGGAAGAAAGGCCGGTTTTCATGTTTGTACCAAGTTTTTTTGCGCAATCCTCTTTTGTAAGGCTTTGCCATTCCAATTTTATCAACCCCCGTTTCTGTTTTAAAGTATATTCGAAAGGGGGCTAAAATATGGTATAATAAAACAACGAAACAGAAAGAGGTAGAAATATTGGATATTACAATTTTTAACTTTATCCAAAATCATTTTCATAATGAATTTACAGACTGGATTTTTCCTTACATTACCAGAATGGGCGATCGCGGGCTGATCTGGGTAATGGCCGCCTTTTGCATGGTTATTTCCAAAAAGTATCGGAAGAACGGAATCCTTCTTTTGGGAATCCTTGTGGTAACGCATATTTTAGGGGAAATGATGCTGAAGCCTTTGCTTGCAAGGCCCCGCCCTTTCGTAACGTATCCCGGTCACCAGCTATTAATCCCGGCGCCGGAAGGCTATTCCCTTCCCTCCGGCCATGCGGCATCCTCCTTTGCCGCCGCGTTTACCTTATGGAAAGCCAATAAGAATTTTGGGATTCCAGCTTTTTTCCTTGCTTTTCTTATTGCATTTTCCCGGACGTTTTTATTCGTACATTACCCTTCGGATATTCTTTGCGGCGCAATACTTGGAGTATTATGTTCGTATATTTTTATAAAATTTTCAGCTTTTTACGAAAAAAAGTCGAAAATTTGACTACTAAATATGGTTTTTGTTTACGTGATTTTTTGAATATATTGCGAAAATAAAATTTTGGTAATTAAATACGTTGATTCATATTGAATATTTTCGGTTCATGCATTATGATACAAGTAAAGTGTGATGTTCATTCACACAATAAAGGAGGAATGGGATGAAAAAATGCATAGGAAATATTGCGTTGAAAAACTGTACGCTTAAGTACTATGTCTTCGGAAACCGCAGCACGGGGTACGGAATCGAAATAAAGGTAACCCGTGTGGAAAAAGCAGTCCAGATCGTATCTTATGATTTTGGAAAGGTTATGGATGTAGCAAAAAAGCTGCGTTGCGGTTCAGTTTTTCCTACAAACCTAAGCGAAATTATTGAAGATGAAAATTTCGACGATTTCCAAAGCCCAAATTGATTGTGCTGACAATTGTCGAAAATTGATCGGGGAGGGGGAGAAAATTGAAATACATTTGCATTTCATGCGGCTATGTATACGCCCCCGATGCCGGGGCTCCTGAGAATGGAATTGTACCCGGGCTTTCATTTCAAGACCTGCCGGAAAACTGGACCTGCCTGGTTTGCGGGATGGGGATTGATATGTTCTCCGAAGAATAGTCCGGAGATCATTTTATGCGTACATTTTTAAGGCGATGTTTTTTCTAAACGCAGAACGGCTATGTAAGAGCCAAGAGAATTAGTGGGGTTGTAAAGGTCATTGAACGAAATTCATTTGAGAAAGTATTGGAAAGAATCTAATGTTATGAAAAAGTTGATAAGCGCGAAAAAAAGGGTAGTCGACTTTTGCCGGCCGCCCTTTCTTTGTTGTAATAAGTCACTCCATGGCGAAGCCAAGGAGCGAGGCTTTTCTTTCATAATTTTCGGGGAATTTCAGAATTGAATATTTTCATGGGTGTGATGTTCCGTCGGTTCTGTGGGAGCGGATTCCTGCTCTTCAAACAGGCTCGGAAGAATTTCCAGATGTGTCAGGATTTTGTAAAGAATCAGCAGTACGGAAAAGTAGATCAGCAGCCAGAAATTTTGGGCAACCAAAGAAAAATAAATAGCGGCGAGCATGGTCAAAGGATGAATATTGATGGAGGAAGAAATTATTTTCGGCTCGATCACCTGACGGATTGCAATAATCAAAAACCAGCATAAAAGCAAGGCTCCTGCCTTCAGGAAGCTGCCTTTTATCACATAGAAGAACGCCAGGGGGATATAAATCGTGCCGGGCCCCAAAACCGGCAGAACGTCCGCAATGCCGGTAATAATGCTCAGGACGAGGGGATACGGAATACCCAAGGCGAAAAAGATGATCAGGGTTTCAATAAATGTTATAAAGTAGATAAAAAGATAGGAGCAAATGTATTTTCCGCTTAAGCTTACACCATGCTGCGAAGCGGACCGGATATTAAATGCGGCGCTTCTCGAAAACAGGGACATAATATGCGATTTAATCCTGGTCATATCTTTCGAGAAGAAGTATGTTGACAAGATCATCACGATGAACATAGTGATGATGGCAGGCAGCGAGGTTAAAAAAGCAAGTATGCTGCCGAATATCGTTTTAATAATGCCTGCGCCGGATTGGGCGATGTTTATAATCTGCTGCTGATTTTGCTGTACGTATCTTGGATTGATTTTACTCAAATATTCGCTGGCTGTGCGGATCATCTGGTTGATTGGTTCGGTTACGGACCCGACGTCGGCAGAGATGTTGTTGAGCAGATGGCTGATTTCATTGATCAGCCAATAACCGATTAAAAACAGAATGCCGAACACAACACAGAAAGCAATCAGCGTTGCCACCGCGGCGGCCGCACCGGGCTTGAAATGCAGGCGCTCCTTTAAAGCATTTACAAGGGGCTGTACGGCAAGCGCCAGTAAAAATCCTGCGAAAAAAGGAAAGGTATATTTTAACGTTATCGCAAACAGAAAAAATACCACAGTATATTGGATAAAAAAGTAAAGAAGCGGCTTTAACCTGGTAAGCTGACGCTTTTCGAACAAATGAAAACCTCCTTGTTATTCACGGCATGAAATAGTATTATAATTATAATCGATCCGTGACAAAAAAGGAAGTAGAAAAAGAGCGCCCCGCAATTTGCGAAGCGCTTCATATCTTGCTTTCAAGAAAGCAATTATTTTTCTCTGCCCAGGAGCCAGTCAACGGACACGTTGAGGATGTCTGCCAAGGCGGCAAGCTCAAAATCTGTTACATACCGGATTTGCCCTTCTAATTTGGACAAGCCCGATGCATTCATATCAACACCGTTGACCTGAAGCTGAGCTAACAGTTCCTTTTGCTTCATACCCTGGTTTTTACGCGCCATCTCCACACGCGCACCGACCAAATTACGTGTACCAAGTGCTTGTTTGCGTAATCTCACTGAGTTCATCTCCCCCCGCATTAATTTTAAATTTACGCACAGTTATTATTCCATTTGCACAGCGCCATAACAAAATTTCCTGAAAATTTACATTGGTATGGAAATTTATCAGTATAAATTCTGTTAATATCTAATAGTATAATATTTTATTGTTTAAAATGCAATAAAATATTAAAAAAATTCACAAATAAAATCAATTATTTTTAAATTATTAATATTTTAAAGAAATTCTTATATCTTATTTGTTATTTTGCCTTAAGATTGATATAATATTCTTTAGAAATGGTTATAATTTTGTTAAAATTGTGCGCGAAAATCAATATTGTTATTATTTTAATTTGCTGTTGTTCTATAATATGACGAGGCGATAAGGTAGAGTTACAGCAAATTAATAATTTTATGGAGCTGAATAATATGAAAAACCAGAATGATTTGAAAACCAATCTGACCATGCTGACAGATTTCTACGAAATTACCATGGCCAACGGCTATTTTACAAACGGATATGCGGACACGATCGTCTATTTCGACATGTTTTTCCGGCGCGTTCCGGACGACGGCGGATATGCGATTATGGCGGGCGTCCAGCAGCTTATCGAATATCTTGAAAATCTTACCTTTACAAAAGAAGATATTGAATATTTGAGAGACTGCAAAATTTTTAATGAAGATTTTATCCGTTATCTAGAAAACTTTAAATTTAGCTGTGACGTATGGGCTGTTCCGGAAGGAACCCCCATATTCCCTGTTGAACCGATCATTACCGTGCGCGGGCCGGTAATTCAGGCACAGTTTATTGAAACCATGCTCCTGCTTACAATCAATCATCAAAGCCTGATCGCTACAAAGGCCAACAGAATTGTCCGAGCGGCGCAGGGAAGGGCGGTAATGGAATTTGGTTCCCGGCGCGCGCAAGGCGCCGACGGGGCGATTCTGGGCGCAAGAGCGGCCTATATCGGCGGCTGCTGCGGAACAGCGTGTACAATTTGCGACCGGGACTACGGCGTTAAGGCGCTGGGTACTATGGCGCACAGTTGGATTCAGCTTTTTGACAGCGAGCTGGAGGCGTTTCGCGCTTATGCGAGGGAATACCCAAGCCAGTGTACTTTGCTGGTTGACACCTACAATGTTTTAAAATCCGGGGTGCCCAATGCGATTAAAGTATTCAACGAGGAACTGGTTCCGCGCGGCTTCCGCCCGGCGGGAATCCGGATCGACAGCGGGGATATTACATATCTTTCCCGTAAAGCACGCAAGATGCTCGACTCGGCCGGATTTGAGGATTGTAAAATCTGCGCTTCCAATTCTCTCGACGAGTATATAATACGGGATATGCTTATGCAAGGTGCGTGCGTCGACAGCTTCGGTGTCGGCGAAAGGCTGATCACATCTTCCAGCGAGCCGGTTTTCGGCGGGGTTTACAAGCTCAGCGGGGTGGAAGATGCGCAGGGAAATATTATACCCAAAATTAAGATTAGTGAAAATGTGGCGAAGATTACGACGCCCTGTTTTAAAAATCTTTGGCGCTTGTACGACCGGGAAAGCGGAAAGGCGATTGCCGATGTCATTACGCTTCATGACGAAGTGATTGACGACAGCAAACCCTATGAGCTGTTCGACCCGGATCATATCTGGAAACGCAAGACGGTTACGAATTTCCGCGCGGTGGAGCTGCGCGAGAAAATATTTGAACACGGAAAGTGTATAGCAAAGCCGCGGGATTTAGATGAAATAAGGGAATACTGCATGAAGCAGGTGGACACGCTGTGGGAGGAAGTAACGCGTTTTGAAAACCCGCACCAATATTATGTGGACTTGTCGCAAAAGCTTTGGGACGTAAAAAACCGCCTGATTTCCGAGCACCGTTTTTAAGTTCCCAAATCCTGTCGGTTGACAGGCAGGGGAAAAACGATTAAAATAATGAATACGAGCAGGCTGAACAGCCGCGGGTATACTCCGAAAGGACGTACCCGAGGAAAGTCCGAGCTCCACAGGGCAGAATAACGGCTAACGGCCGCCGGGGGCGACCCCAGGGAAAGTGCAACAGAGATATACCGCCGGTAACGGTAAGGGTGGAAAGGCGAGGTAAGAGCTCACCAGCGCGCGGGAGACCGCGCGGCTCTGCAAACCCTATTCGGAGCAACACCGCAGAGGGACAAATGCGTCGGCCCGGCGCGTCCCGAGAAGGTGGCATTGAGCCGTGATGGCAACATCCGGCCAAGATAGATGGCTGTTCACGACAGAACTCGGCTTATAGGCCTGGTCGTATCTTTAAAAGAAAACCCGCTGATTCAGCGGGTTTTTTCATATTCTGCGGTTTATATTTACGGGTCTGCCTTTCAAACAAATTTCCTGATTATACAGCGGAATACGTGTTATAATGATCCTGTAACAGGTTCTTTTTTATACGGAAAGGAGACGGTTTTCATGTCGATTGTGGGTGCGTTTATTGTACCTCATCCGCCGATTATCCTGCCCGAAGTCGGGCGCGGAGAGGAACGGAAGATACAAAGGACGATTGACGCCTATCGGGAAGCTGCCCGTAGGGCCGCGGCGCTTCAACCGGATACCGTTGTGGTGACTTCGCCCCATGCGACCCTGTACGCGGATTACTTCCATATTTCCCCGGGCGAAAAGGCATGCGGCAATTTGAAAGCCTTCGGTATTCCCGGCGTTTCCCTGGAGGCACAATACGATAGCGCGTTTGTACGGGCGCTGGAGGAAGAAGCCGGAAAAGCGGGGCTCCCGGCCGGGACGTTGGGCGGGCAGGACAAAATGCTTGACCGTGGTACGCTGATTCCTCTGCGCTTTTTAAATGAGACGCCGGTCAGGTATCGGCTGGTGCGCATTGGCCTTTCCGGCTTGCCCGCGCTGGAGCATTACCGCCTTGGGAAATGCATTGCTCGTACTGCCGAAAAGCTGAACCGGCGGGTCGTTTTTGTTGCCAGCGGCGACCTTTCCCATAAATTGACGGCGGAGGGGCCGTATGGCTTTGCAGAAGAAGGTCCGGAATTTGACCGGCAAGTCACAGATGCGATGGCAAAGGGCGATTTCCTGCGCTTTCTCACTTTCCCTCCCGCATTTTGCGGTGCGGCCGCGGAATGCGGACTGCGTTCTTTTATGATTATGGCGGGCGCACTCGATGGGAAAGCGGTACGCCCGGAGCTTCTTTCTTATGAAGGGCCGTTCGGCGTGGGCTATGCTGTTTGCTCCTTTGAAATTGCCGGGGAGGACGACCTCCGTCACTTTGATGCCGTTTATGCAAAGAAACATCGGGCGCATCTTAACGCCGTGAAAGAAAAGGAGGATCCCTATGTCCGGTTGGCACGGCTTTCCCTGGAAACATTCATTAAAACAGGCATGCGGGCGAATATGCCCGACGGCCTTCCGGAAAAAATGCTTCAACAGCGGGCGGGCGTATTTGTGTCCCTGAAAAAATACGGGGAACTCCGGGGCTGTATCGGCACGATTGAACCGGTGACCGGCAACGTGGCGGAGGAAATCCTGCAAAATGCGGTCAGCGCAGGCGTGGAAGATCCGCGTTTTCCATCCGTAACCGCGTCGGAACTGCCCGATCTTGTATACAGCGTGGATGTGCTTGCGAAACCGGAACCGATTGCGTCCATTTCGGAATTGGATGTGAAACGCTATGGCGTGATCGTATCAAGCGGATATAAGCGCGGCCTTCTTCTGCCGAATCTGGAGGGGGTGGATACGCCGGAACAGCAGGTGTCCATCGCAAAGCAGAAGGCAGGGATTCACCGTGGGGAGCGCTTTTCGCTCGAACGGTTTGAGGTGGTGCGTCATACATGAAAACCGTATGTGAGGTGTGCCCCCATTTCTGCAATCTGCAAGAAGGGCAAACCGGCTTTTGCCGTGCGCGCAGCAATGAAGGCGGGAAAATCGTTTGCAAAAATTACGGCAGGCTGACCGCGCTGGCGCTTGATCCCATTGAGAAGAAGCCGCTGCAGCGGTTCTATCCGGGAAGCAGGATTTTGTCGGTGGGCAGCTACGGCTGTAATCTGCGCTGCTCGTTTTGCCAGAATTGCGAGATTTCCATGGCGGACGGGGAGCAAATTGAAACCGTCGAGGTCTCCCCGGCAGTGCTTGTGGGCAAAGCGCTGGAATTGCTCCCGCGCGGGAACATCGGGATTGCCTATACCTATAACGAACCGCTGGTCGGGTACGAGTATGTCCGGGACTGTGCGAAGCTTGCAAAGGAGCATGGCTTGAAAAATGTTGTGGTAACCAACGGGAACATCAATGAAAAACCGCTGCAGGCGCTTCTTCCGGATATTGATGCCATGAACATCGATCTGAAAGGGTTTACGGAGCGTTTTTACACAGCCATCGGCGGCGATTTGGAAACCGTTAAGCGTTCCATTCAAATCGCGGCGGAACGCTGCCATGTGGAGGTCACCACGCTTGTGATTCCGGGAGAAAACGACAGCGTGGAAGAAATGGACGCGCTTTCCAGATGGCTTGCCGGCGTAAGCCCGGAAATCCCGCTGCATGTTTCGCGCTTTTTCCCGCGTTGGCGGATGACCGACCGCGGTCCCACGCCGGTGGAAACGATTGATTGTCTGGCGGAAACGGCACGTAAAAATCTGCGGTATGTTTATAAGGGGAATTGCTGAAAAAAACAGAGGTCGGAAGGCTTTCCAACCTCTGCTTTTGTTTACTATGAGTATAATATAAATGATATATTACTAAAATTGATAACAAATGGGAGCCGGAACGGCCTTTTTTTGCCATCCGGCCGCCTGTAATCCGAAATGGCTTACATAAGAAAAGCAGCTTAAGTCATACTAATCCGGAGGAGGCGATCCGCCTTGTATCCGGAGCAGATTTATTACGAGCCTGCCGCGCTGGACTATCCGCTTGGCAAAGCCCTGCGCGAACGCTATTCCAACGCGCCGTGGATTCCCATAGAGAGCCATAACAAGATTGACGAGCTTCGCACCCGGCCCAACAGCGATTTTGCCCGCATGAAGCGGTATCTGGTTGTCGGGGTGCGCAAAACCCATAAGTATGTTCCAAACCATAAGGTTTCCGATTTCCTGGTGCCGTACACATCTTCCGGCTGCAGCGCAATGTGCCTGTACTGCTATTTGGTGTGTAACTATAATAAATGTTCGTATTTAAGGCTGTTTGTAAACCGGGAGGAAATGCTGCGAAAGCTCATGAAGACCGCTTTAAACGCGGACCGCGATCTGACCTTTGAAATCGGAAGCAACAGCGACCTGATACTGGAAAATACGATTACCGGCAATCTGCCGTGGACAATTGAGCAGTTTGCAAAATTGGAGAAAGGATTTCTTACCTTTCCCACGAAATTTGATTCGGTGGATTCCTTGTTAACGCTTGATCACCGTGGACGGGTGATTGCGCGGATGAGCGTGAATCCGCAGGAGATTATTTCGAAGGTGGAATTCGGAACATCTCCGCTTTTCAACCGGATAGCCGCGGTCAATCGGCTTGGTGAAGCGGGCTATCGCGTCGGGCTTTTGATTGCGCCGGTTATTTTGCTGGAAAATTGGGAGCTTCTTTATCGTGAGCTTCTGGATATTTTGGAGGAACGGCTTTCACCGGCTGTGAAAAAGAGCATGTTTATTGAAATCATTTTTATGACGTATAGCTACGTTCAGAATGCAATCAATACGGAGGCATTCCCAAACGCCGTACAGCTTTTTCACAAAGGGCAGATGACGGGCAGGGGACGGGGGAAATACTGCTATACTGCCCCTTTGCGCGCGTCGGGGGAGCAATTTTTAAGGCAGGAGATCGGCCGGCGCTTCGGGAAAAACAAAATCTTATATATTGTTTAAATAAAAAGGAGGAACTGCAAAACGAAAAACGGAGAAGTTCCTCCCTTATTATTTTTTGAGTTTTTTTAAGAAAATAGTCTGGAAAGGTACGGTGCCTTAAGCGCCGCAAATGAACAGCCACTGAATTTTATCGCCGTTTTTTAATTGATATTGGTTACAGCCTACAGGGGGCTGTTTTCCGTTCACCGTGTATGTCCACCCGCTGGATGCGCCGAAATCTTTTTCGTAGATATTGTGAATTCCTTTTATATAAATGGACTGATAAACAGGAGCAGAGGCGGATTCCATCGGAATGCCATTCGATTTCGTTTCGCGCAGGAGCACGTCGTAAACTGTCTCCCCGTTTTTGATTTCCACGCTCTTTTCCGCGAGGATAACCCCATCCTTTGGTACGAGAGAAAGTTTGTCTTCGCTAAATTTTTCCCGGTTTTTCAAAATATCGTTGCACGAGATAAACAATGTGCAGCGCAATTCCTTTTTTATCATTTTTGCGGAACCGGAAGAGGCCGTATTCGGCGCGGTCTGTGAAACGTTCGCGGAGAAAGCGGCGCCCGAAGTTTCCCCCTGGCCCGCTATTTCTGAGGAAATAGCGGAGCTTTCAGGTGCGCCCGCCGAGATTGCCGCATGCTGGGAAGGAAACTTCGCCTTACATCCGGAAAGAACGGCGAAAATACAGAACAGAGCAAAGATTTTTCTAATATATTTCACCGTTTGTCCGCCCCTTTATGGGTTATTTTTGTTTTCAGCAGGAAAGCCAGAGCTATGCCTGCCAAAATGACGGAGGCAATCCATACGGAAGCATTCTCCCCGGTTTTCAGGGCGGGCATAGCCGATTTGCTGCCGATTGCATATAGGTTTCCGCTGTCGTTGTAATAAAACAGCGTGCCGTCGGCGGAACAGGTCAGGCTCTGCGAACAGCTCTGCGCGGCGGAAGGGGTGAACAGCGTTTCATAGGAAGGCTTTGTCTGCCCCTCATGGTCGGAGATAACGTAGACACAGGAGGAATCCTTCGAGAACACGGAATTTTGGTCAGCCGTTCCGTATTTTGTAACGTAGATAAGCACCCGGTTCTTGTTTGCGGCGGTCGCGTAGGCGGTGGTGACCAAGGGGGAGGACTGGGACTGGATTCCCTTGATCTGGTAAATGGTTTTCAAATCCGCCGCGTTTAATACGGAGAAAGGCGTTGCGGCGCCGTAACCGCCCCCGGCGACATAGAGCCTGCCGTTGTATACGACGGGGCTGGAGGAGATGTTGTTTCCCAAAGCAGCGGATTTTAAAGCGGTGCCCGCGACGATCTGCCCATTCGCGTTCGCTTTTACCGAATAGATATAGCCGCTTTTTACGGAAACGTAAATCCTCCCGTTTGCATAGCAGGGAGTCGAATTCACCGGCCCGCCTGCTGAAACGGTGCTGACCGGGGAACCGTCCGCAAGGCGGTAGGTGGAAACATTGCCGGCTGTGTCTGAAACCGCGATGGCGGAGCCGACCACAGCGGCGCCGTTCCAGTAATAGCCTGCGGCCGCGTTTTCATGCTTCCAGGCGGTTTTGCCGTTTTCCGCAGAAAGGCAGGCGTACACGCCGGAATTGTAGGCATAGGTCTTGGGGTCCTGCGTATACGTTCCGAAATAGATTTTGTGGCCGTAATACATAATGGGAGAGGCAATCTGCTGTGCGGATGAACCGTAGGCGATGGTATCGCTCTGCCATACGGAGGCAAGGCTGTTCATATCGAATGCGGAAATCCGCACGCCGGCGGATGTTTGCTGCGGTACGAAAATCTTTCCGTCGCCGCAGGCGATTTGCGAATTATAAGGCGGGATATCCTTGCAGGAAGCGGATGCCAAAGTTTTACCAGTTTGTGCGTCCAACTTTAGAAGTGTGCCGCTGGACAGGGTCAGATATAGGGAATTGCCAACGGCAATCGGGGTGCCGCAGGCGTTGCTTTCCATTTTCATTCCATTGTATTCGCTGGTCGTACTGTGTTTTATTGACCACAGCAGCTTCGCGGCCGACGGATTTACCGGGGTTTTGGCGGCGGCAATGCCAGGAGTTTGCGGGGAACCTAAAAACTGTGGCCAATCCTGCGCGCTTTGCGCCGCGGCGCAGACAGATATGGAGAACACAAGTGTAATGGCGCATAGCGCCGATCGAATTCTTTTGGATTTCATGGTCATCCCTCCAACAAAATTATAACACATATGCTTTTTATTATGAGGGGATTGTTCCAGTATTGCAAGCAAAATAAACCATACAGCGGAAATGCCTGTGAAAATCTGGAAAATATAAAGGACGCGGCCTGCCAGACAAACCGCGCCCTTTATATAGGAAGATATGTAAAGATCTTGTACTTAAAAGAAACGGGGAACCTGCATCCTGATTCCGTCCGCGGACTGCAAGCCTTGGGCGGATCAGGAAGAAAACAGGAAGGTTTAGATTACGCTGAAAAGCAGATCACCGTAGGTCGGGTAAGGCCAGTATTTTCTGCCGACCAGACTTTCGATTTCATCCGCAATCGCGCGGGCGTCCTCCATTCGGGCAAAAACCGTATTGCGGTAATACTGCGCCTGCTCCAGAACATCCTTGAATTCTTTTTCCGGCTCTACGGAGCTTTTCAGCACAACGGTTTTTTTGTACAGCTCGGCGCTGAGCGTAGAAAGCTTCTTCAGAAGCGTTTCTTCCAGTTCGCAGCAGATATCTGCGCAGAGCTGCTTTTTATTGATGGCTTCCTTGCTGATATCCTTCATGTACGAACATGCCGCCGGGAGGATATCTTTTTTCACCATATCCACCATCGTCAACGCTTCAATATGGATTTGCTTGCAGTAATTCTCAAGCTGTATTTCGTAGCGGGAATGGATTTCTGTTTTAGAGAATACCCCTTGCTTTTCAAACAGTTTTACATTTGCATCGCTGATATAGTAGGGCAGGGCGTCCGCGGTGGAACGCAGGTTTAAAAGCCCGCGCCTTTTCGCTTCTTCGACCCACTCATCGGAATAATTGTTGCCGTTAAAGATGATGCGCTTGTGCTCTTTCACGGTCTTCCGAATCAGTTCCGTCAAGGTGCTGTTGAAATCCTCCGCCTTTTCAAGCTCGTCTGCAAAATCGCACAATGCGTCCGCAATAATGGTGTTGAGCATTATGTTCGGGCAGGCGATGGAAACCGTGGAGCCGAGCATGCGGAACTCAAATTTATTGCCGGTAAAGGCAAACGGGGAGGTACGGTTGCGGTCGGTGGAATCCTTCGGGAAGGTTGGTAGGACGTCCACGCCGATTTTCATGAAGGCTTTGTCCTTCTGCTTATAAGCCGTACCGTCTTCAATGGATTTCAGAACGCCCATCAGCTCGTCGCCGATGAATATGGAAACAATGGCCGGAGGCGCTTCGTTTGCCCCCAGACGGTGGTCGTTTCCGGCGCTGGCCACGGAAATGCGGAGCAGATCCTGATGTTCGTCGACCGCCTTAATAATTGCGGCAAGGAAAAGCAGGAACTGCGCGTTTTCACGCGGGGAGTCGCCCGGTTCCAGAAGGTTCACGCCGGTGTCGGTCGAAATACTCCAGTTATTGTGCTTGCCGCTTCCGTTTACGCCGGCAAACGGCTTTTCGTGGAGCAGACAGGTAAGGTTGTGCTTTGTGGCAACCTTTTTCATGATTTCCATGGTGAGCTGGTTCTGGTCGGTAGCAACATTGGCAGTCGTAAAAATGGGAGCGAGTTCATGTTGGGAAGGGGCAACTTCATTATGCTTCGTCTTGGCTAAGATACCGAGTTTCCAAAGCTCTTCGTCCAGCTCCTTCATATAAGCGGATACTCTCGGCTTAATGACGCCGAAATAGTGATCTTCCAGTTCCTGCCCCTTCGGGGGTTTCGCACCGAATAGGGTTCTGCCGGTGTAAATCAGGTCTTTGCGCTTCTCGTACATTGCCTTGTCAATCAGGAAATACTCCTGTTCCGAGCCGACGGTGGTAATGACGCGGTTTGCATCGGTGTTTCCGAAAAGCCGTAAAATGCGCATAGCCTGCTTGTTGATGGCGTTCATGGAGCGCAGAAGGGGAGTCTTCTTATCGAGTGCTTCCCCGCCGTAGGAGCAGAACGCTGTAGGGATGCATAGGGTGCCGTCCTTGATGAAAGCATTGCTCGTCGGATCCCAGGCTGTGTAGCCCCTTGCTTCGAAGGTGGCGCGTAGCCCGCCGGACGGGAAGCTGGAAGCGTCCGGTTCCCCCTTAATCAGCTCCTTGCCGGAAAATTCCATGATCACCCTGTCGTTTTCGACCGGATAAATAAAGCTGTCGTGTTTTTCTGCGGTAATCCCAGTCATCGGCTGGAACCAATGCGTAAAATGCGTAGCCCCCTTTTCAATGGCCCATTCCTTCATCGCATTCGCGACCACGTTCGCCACGCTGGGGTCCAGCGGCTTTCCTTCTTCCCTGGTTTTTTTTAGTGCTTTATAGGTTTCCTTAGGCAGCTTTTCCTTCATTACCGAATCGTTGAAAACCATGCTGCCGAACATTTCAGGAACTTTGCCCATGAATATCACTCCCTGCATAAATTTCAAAAAATAAAAAGGCACTATAGGGCCAAACCCTACAGCGCCTTTGCTGTTATGCGATTATTATATGACGTTCAGGGATAAATGTCAACTGAAAAAATCAAAATTTGCAAGATTTGATAATATTTCATGCAAAACTGGTTTATAACAGGCTTTTTTTATGACAGATTGCAACAAATTGCAATTTCGATCATATAATCATGCAATATGTATTGACATAGGCCTTATAAAAATATATTATGAATACCAAAAAGAATTTAATATGCATTATCAAAATGTAAAAATTGCATTATTGATATTGATAGTGTAAATGAATTTGCTAACAAAAATTGCAGGGGGCCAGTTTTATGCGATTAGAGGGAGATGTAAGGATACCTTCGGGCTGCGCCATATCAGGGATATTTTCGCGCAGCGGCAAGAAGTTGAACGGCGAAGCCATTATCCGTTCAATTTCCACTATGCATGACCGGAGCAACGGTTTGGGCGGCGGTTTTGCGGCCTACGGGATTTATCCGCGCAACAAGGATCTGTATGCCATTCATGTTTTTTATGACAGCGTCCGCGCGAAAGAGGAATGTGAAAAGGAAATTATGGCGAACTTTGACGTAACCGTCGCGGAGAAGATCCCCACAAGGAAAATGCCGATCATTACGGATGAACCCGCCATTTGGCGCTATTTCGGAATTCCGTTTGAAAAATTGCTGAAGGATACGCAGCTGGACGAAAGGGAATTCGTCGCGCGCTGTGTTGTTAAGATCAATACGCAGATAAAAGGGGCCTATGTGTTTTCCAGCGGAAAAAATATGGGCGTGTTCAAGGCGGTCGGCTTTCCGGAGGATGTTGGCCGGTATTACTGCCTGGACAAATATGAAGGCTACTGCTGGACGGCGCATGGGCGTTACCCAACCAACACGCCGGGATGGTGGGGCGGCGCGCACCCGTTTGCCATGCTGGATTATTCGGTTGTACATAACGGTGAGATTTCCTCCTATGACGCGAACCGCCGGTTCATCGAAATGTTCGGCTATAAATGTACCCTTCTGACGGATACGGAGGTCATCACCTATATCATCGACTATCTGAACCGCAAGCAGCACTTGACCCTCCACGAGGTGGCGGATGTGATTGCCGCCCCGTTCTGGAGCGAAATTGACCGGCTGCCGCAGAAGGAAAAGGAAAGGTTTACGTACCTGCGCAATGTCTATTCAAGCCTGCTTATCACAGGTCCGTTCTCCATCCTGCTGGGCTTCAGCGGCGGGATGATGGCCTTGAACGACCGGTTAAAGCTGCGTTCCATGGTCGTTGCCGAAAAGGGCGGCATGACCTACGTCGCAAGCGAAGAATGTGCGATTCGGGCGATCGAACCGAACCTGGATAAAATCTGGTCGCCAAAGGGCGGAGAACCGGTGATCGTAACGCTGAACAAGGGGGTGGATGCATAATGCCGATTGATTTTTTATATCCCGAATATGAAGTAATCCGCAATCCGCAGCGCTGCATTGCTTGCCGTGTCTGTGAAAGGCAATGCGCCAACGAGGTGCATTCCTATGATCAGGAACTGA
Source organism: Caproiciproducens galactitolivorans (assembly GCF_029266045.1). Classification (NCBI taxonomy): domain Bacteria; kingdom Bacillati; phylum Bacillota; class Clostridia; order Eubacteriales; family Acutalibacteraceae; genus Caproiciproducens; species Caproiciproducens galactitolivorans. The sequence continues at coordinate 68,158 of NZ_JAJUFJ010000012.1, forward strand.
ACCTGATGAAGAGCGACGAATCCAAATGTGTGAACTGCCACCGTTGCGTAGCGCTCTGTCCCACTAGGGCGTTGAAAATTGTAAAAACAGACCATACATTCAAGACGAACGCGAACTGGACAAACGAGGTGATCGGCGAAATTTACCGCCAAGCCGGAACAGGGGGCATGCTGCTTTCTTCCATGGGGAATCCAAAGCCCTATCCGGTTTACTGGGATAAAATCCTGATTAATGCGTCACAGGTGACAAACCCGTCCATTGACCCGCTGCGCGAACCGATGGAAACCAGAACCTTTTTGGGCAAGCGGCCAGAAAAACCGGAGCGCAATCTGGACGGCACCCTAAAAACGGAAAACCTTCCGCCGAATCTGGGGCTTTCAGTACCGGTCATGTTTTCCGCCATGAGCTACGGTTCCATTAGCTACAATGCGCACGAAAGCCTTGCACGGGCCGCGCAGGAGCTTGGAATTTACTATAACACCGGCGAAGGCGGCCTGCACGAGGACTTTTACCGGTACGGCGCGAACACGATCGTCCAGGTGGCCTCGGGACGTTTCGGCGTCCATAAGGACTATCTGGAGGCGGGCGCCGCAATCGAAATTAAAATCGGGCAGGGTGCGAAGCCGGGCATCGGCGGGCATCTGCCGGGGGCGAAAATCGTCGGCGACGTGTCACGTACACGCATGATTCCGGAAGGCTCGGATGCGATTTCACCCGCGCCGCACCATGATATTTACTCGATTGAGGACCTGCGCCAGCTTGTCTACTCCTTAAAGGAAGCAACCGATTATAAAAAGCCGGTTATCGTCAAGATCGCGGCGGTCCATAACGTGGCCGCGATCGCCAGCGGCATTGCGCGTAGCGGTGCGGACATCATTGCGATTGACGGCTACCGCGGCGGCACCGGCGCGGCACCGACCCGCATACGCGACAACGTCGGTATCCCGATCGAGCTTGCGCTTGCGGCGGTGGACGAACGGCTGCGGCAGGAAAAAATCCGCAACAACGTTTCCCTTGTGGTCGGCGGGAGCATCCGAAACTCCGCGGATATTGTGAAAGCGATCGCTCTGGGCGCGGATGCGGTTTACATTGCTACGGCGGCGCTGCTGGCGCTTGGCTGCCACCTTTGCAGAAGCTGCCAAACAGGCAAATGCAACTGGGGCATTGCAACCCAGCGGCCCGACCTTGTAAAGCGCCTGAATCCCGATATCGGTTACAAACGCCTTGTCAACCTCGTTTCCGCGTGGCAGCACGAAATAAAGGAAATGATGGGCGGCATGGGCATCAATTCGATCGAAGCGCTCAAAGGCAACCGCCTGATGCTGCGCGGAATCGGACTCAACGAGAAAGAGCTTGAAATTCTGGGTATCAAGCACGCGGGGGAATAAGCGATGAAAAGAATCTATGTAAATGAGAAATGGTGCCTCGGATGCCATCTTTGCGAATATTACTGTGCGTTTGCCAATTCCGGAAGCGACGATATGGTAAAGGCGCTGAAGGACATTCGTATCCATCCGAGAATGCGGATTGAAGAAAAGCAGGGCATCAGCTTTGCGGTTTCCTGCCGCCATTGTGCGGAGCCGCTCTGCGTAAAAAGCTGCATTACCGGAGCGCTCCGTGCGGATAACGGCGTGATTGCGGTTGACAAGAACAAATGCGTCGGCTGTTACACCTGCATTATGATTTGCCCCTACGGCGCCATCATGCCGGGCGTCGACGGTAGCGTTGTTCAGAAATGCGAGCTTTGCACAAACAACGCGTTCGGCGAGCCGGCCTGTGTGCAGGGCTGCCCGAACAGGGCCATTGTATTTGAGGAGAGGTGAGCGAGATGAATTATGTGATTATCGGCAATTCCGCCGCCGCGGTCGGCTGTATCGAGGGAATCCGTTCCGTCGATCCGGACGGAGCCATTACGGTGATCTCGAAGGAACCGTACCATGTGTATTCCCGCCCGCTCATTTCTTACCTTATCTATGGGAAAACCGACGAACAGCGGATGAAATACCGTCCCGACAGCTTTTATGAGGACAACGGAGTGAAGGTGATGCTTGGCGTTGCGGTGGAAAAAGTAGATTACACGAAAAGGCGGGTCCTTTTGGAGAACGGGGAGCAGGTCCCGTTTGACAAGCTCTTGTTCGCGACCGGCTCCGCGCCGTTTGTGCCGCCGATGGCGGGGCTGGACGAAGTAAAAAAGAAGTTTTCCTTCATGAAGCTGGATGACGCGAAAGTGCTGCAGTCGGAACTGAATCCCGAAAGCCGCGTGCTGATTCTCGGCGCCGGGCTTATCGGCCTGAAATGCGCGGAGGGAATTCTCCGCAAGGTAAAGAAAGTAACCGTGGTGGATTTGGCGCCGCGTATCCTGCCAAGCATCCTCGACGAAGAGGGCTCTGAAATTGTACGGAAGCATATTGAGGAGCAGGGCGTGCAATTTTACCTTGCCAACAGCGTGGCGCAGTTCCATAAAAACACCGCGTGCCTGAAAGACGGAACGGAGCTTGAATTTGATCTTCTGGTGCTGGCGGTCGGCGTCCGGCCCGAAACGAAGCTAGCCGCCGGCATTGGCTGTAAGGTGAATAGGGGAATTCTGACCGACGCTCACTGCGCAACCAATCTTCCCGATGTTTACGCGGCGGGCGATTGCAGCGAAAGCCTGGATATTACGGTCAATCAGCAGCGGGTGCTCGCGCTTCTTCCGAATGCCTACATGCAGGGAGAAACCGCGGGAATCACCATGGCGGGTGGAGAAAAGAGCTACAATAAGGCAATTCCGATGAACGCGGTCGGTTTCTTCGGGCTGCACATTGTTACCGCCGGAAGCTATGACGGCGAGGCGTATGTTGTAAAGAACGGCAGCAATTATAAAAAGATGGTATCCAAAGACAATCTTTTAAAGGGATATATTTTAATCGGGGACGTGGCGCGAGCCGGCATCTATACCTCCCTGATTCGGGAAAGGACTCCGCTGGACAGCATCGACTACGAATTGATTAAAGAAAAGCCGCAGCTCATGGCGTTTACCGCTGCTGAACGGGCCGTAAAACTTGGAGGTGCCAGAAATGAAAATTAACGCGGAGAAGAAGCACTTTCAAGATTTAAATAACGAAGTGCGTTTCGCGAAAGACACGGAAATTATGATTGATAACTGCATGGGACAGCGGTACATCGGGTCCGGCATGAGCGGAAAGCGCCTTACGATCAACGGAATCCCGGGAAATGATCTGGGGAGTTATCTGAACGGCGGAACCATCCGCGTAAACGGAAACGCGCAGGACGCGACGGGGGACACGATGAACGAGGGGGAAATCATTATCAACGGGAACAGCGGCGATGCGACAGGCTACGCTATGCGCGGCGGGAAAATTTTCGTCCGCCATAACGCCGGATACCGCGCGGGCATTCATATGAAGGCGTATCAAACGCATCATCCGCTCTTAATCATCGGCGGCGAGGCCGGAAGCTTTCTGGGCGAATACCAGGCGGGCGGTACGATTATTGTGCTTGGGCTAAATTCTGATAAAAAAGCGCCGGTCGGCAGCCATTGCGGTACGGGGATGCACGGCGGCAGGATTTATCTTCGCTGCGAAGAGCTTCCTCCGGATTTGCCGAAGCAGGTGCAGGCGACCCCTGCCACGCCACAGGATATGGCGGAAATCGACGTTTGGCTCGACGAATTCTGTGCTGTCTTTGGAATTGATAAAAAAGAAGTGCTGTCGAAGGGCTTCTTTGTTTTAACCCCGAATACGAAAAACCCGTACAAATCCCTTTATACCTTTAATTAATACTTTTAAGCTGCAATCCCTTAAATATAATCTAAAGATAAGCGGCGGAGCGTGATGCTCCGCCGCTTCTGTTATGTTGCAATATAGATTAAAGTTTTGCAAGGGACTGGTCGATGTCGGCAAGAATATCTTCCACATTTTCAATGCCGACCGACATCCGGATCATGTCTGGACCGATACCGGCCTCTTTCAGCTGTTCGTCGCTGAGCTGGCGGTGCGTGGTGCTTGCCGGGTGCAGCACACAGGTGCGCAGATCCGCCACGTGAATGACGATAGAGGCAAGTTTCAGCCCCTCCATGAATTTTGCCGCCGCTTCCCTGCCGCCCTTCACGCCGAAGGAGATAACGCCGCAGGTGCCGTTTGGCATATATTTTTTCGCAAGGTCATAGTACTTGTTGCTCTTTAAACCGGGATAATTCACCCATGCGATTTTTTCGCTCTGTTCCAGATACTCTGCGACGGCAAGGGCGTTTTTGCAATGCCGCTCCATGCGGACGCCCAGCGTTTCCAGCCCCAGGTTGAGCAGGAAGGCGTTTGTCGGGCTTGCCTGCGCGCCCAGGTCGCGCATCAGATGCGCGCGGGCCTTTGTGATGTAAGCCGCTTTTCCGAATTGCTGCGTATAAATAATCCCGTGATAGGATTCGTCCGGTTCCGTCAAGCAGGGGAATTTCCCGTTGTTCCAGTCAAAATTTCCGCTGTCCACAATGGCCCCGCCAACCTGAACGGCGTGGCCGTCCATGTACTTTGTTGTGGAATGTGTTATGATATCCGCTCCGAATGCAAAGGGGTGGCAGTTTATCGGAGTGGGGAAGGTATTGTCAACAATCAAAGGCACGCCGTGCGCATGCGCCGTCTTTGCAAACATTTTCAGATCCGTAACAATCAAGGACGGATTAGAAAGCGTTTCGGCGAAAACGCAGCGCGTGTTGGGCTTGAATGCAGCATTCAGTTCTTCCTCGGAACAGTCGGGGGGAAGAAATGTAAATTCAATCCCCATTTCCTTCATTGTTTTGTAAAAGAGGTTAAAGGTACCGCCGTAAATAGCGCTGGAGCTTACGACATGGTCGCCGGCGTGGCAGATGTTGAAAACGGATATCAGAGAGGCTGCCTGCCCGGAGGAGGTTAGCATCGCACCAACACCGCCTTCAAGCGCCGCGATTTTCTTCTCGACTGCGTCAATGGTCGGGTTTCCCAGACGTGTATAAAAGAAGCCGTCGGCTTTCAAATCAAACAATTCGCCGAGCGTCTGCGCGCTGTCATATTGGAAGGTTGTGCTCTGAACAATCGGCAGTACGCGCGGAGCGCCGTTTTCCGGCTCGTAACCGGCGTGGATACACCTTGTGTCAATGTGATACTGGCTCATTTTCAATCTCCTTTATATTATCATTTTATCTGGTGAAAAAGGCTTTTAAGGCTTCCGCCGCCCAATCTGCGAAGGCAACCACACCCCAGACTAAAAATATAAACACAATCGCGGAAACGGCCCGGATGAAAAAACGTTTTCCAGCGCTCATTTCCACCGGGGCTTCCTCCGGTGTGGAGTCCGAATTATCTGTACGATCCGTTTTATTCGCAGGCTTTTGTAGCTCAGCATCGGAAGCGTCCAAAATTCCAATGCCGCGGAGAATGTCTTCGCAGGCATGCAGTTCCCCGTACCGTACAAAAAAATTTATGTCGGTATTTGAGGGCTTCCCCACAATCGCGGCGGGCGGACCGCCGATACCGCAGTTGCGTTCTTCAAAGACAACGCCTTTTTCCCGGAAGGCGGCGCGGATCATCCCGGCTTTTTCTTCGGAAGCCGTCATCAGAAGCACCGGATCATCCTGTTCCAGCGTCCTGAGTTTTTTGGAGCTGCATACCGGGCAGCGCTGCATCTTGTCGTTTACAAGCAATTGGCATTTGGAACAATACAGCATAATTTCACTTCCGTTTCTTTATCTTTTATAATAACATATTTCCTGATCTTATTACAAGAAACATGAATAAATATTATCTGTTTCCCAGCAGGACCGGCTGCATTTGCCTGCCCTCCAGCGCGCAGAGCGCGGCGGCCGGAATGAGGCTGAAATCCGCGACGACCGAGGACGGCTTGTTTTCCGGGTCATCCTGCCGCATCGGGACAAAATAAATGTTTTTGCAGTTTAACAGCCTTCCGATGTTCTGGGCCGAAGCCGCGAGCGCGTCGTTCGTCGCCGGGGCCAGCAGCACCGGGCGGCCGATGCGCAGGTGGGATTTCACCGCCATGGTTACGCTTGTATCGGTAATTCCATTTGCGATTTTCGCAAGGGTGTTTCCAGTACAGGGCGCGACAATCAGCAGGTCAAGCATTTTTTTTGGACCGATCGGTTCGGTATCAACGATTGTTTTCAGAACCTTCCTTCCGCAGATGTCTTCGATTTCCCAGATGAAATCATCCGCTTTACCGAAACGGGTGTCTGTTGAAGCGGCGTTTTGCGACATTATTGGTAAAATTGCGTATCCCGCTTCGGCAAGCCCCCGCATCTGTTCGATCGCTTTTGAGAAAGTGCAGAAGGAGCCGCAAAGAGCGTATCCGATTCTCATGCTATCCATTCCTTACTCCTCCATAATGTTGTATATGGTCGTTTTAATGATTTCTCCCGCTGCCTTTGGCGCCACCTTTCCGGGAAGGGAGAGGGCGTGCACCGCTTTGATGCCGAGATTTTCAGCAGATTCGAAATCAACGCCTCCCGGCTGGGATGCAAGGTCGATAATCAACGGTTTTGCATGCATTTTGGAAAGTATCCGCCGGTTAAAAATCATAGCGGGAACGGTATTAAAGATCACGTCGTATTGTTCCTTTTCGCAGATATTATCCGTGAAAACGGAGGTGTATCCGTACGCTTCAATCCAGGCAATATCCGCGTGCTTTCTGGCGCTTACCGTTACTGCCGCGCCGATGCCGCGCAGCATCCAGGCAAGGACTTTCCCAATCCTTCCAAAGCCGACAACAAGGCATTTGCTGCCGTTTATGGTCCCGGGATACTCGCGCATGGCGATTTCGATTGCTCCTTCGGCTGCCGGTACTGCGTTATGAATGGTAAATTCCTCCCGGTTGTAATAATCGTAAATATCAATGGAGTCCCAGACCTCGCTGGTTTGAATCAGCTTTCCAATCATGCCCCCGTAAACCTGTTTTCCGCGCATAAGCTCTGCAAAGCTGTCGTTTAACTCCACTTTTTCTTGACAGTACGGTGCGTTCAGGTGCAGCCCGTTGGTTGTAACGGGGAGGGGCAGAATCAGATTTTCACAATGTGCTGTTGTTTCTTCCAGTCCCGCTTTTTTGACATCCCTTGAAAATTCAACGTTTTCAAATCCAAAAGCATATACGGTGTAACCGTCCGATGCGATGGATTCAGCCAGAGCGATTTGTCGTTTGTCTCCTCCTAGAACGCCAAAACTATTTATATCAATCATCACTCAAACCTCCGAACACTTCTTTCCTTTATACTATGGGAGTCGGACGGTCAGTGTGATATTCCGGCGAATTAATATTTTCTGTTGCAAATATTCAAAAATATGTTTATTATAAACGGGTATGGCAATATAATAGAAAGAAAAAAGACATTTCAAATGTGTTAACAAAGAAAGCAGCCGTGAGGCACATGGCTGCCACTTTTCTCGATTTGCCAAGATTTGCCGGGCCGCTACATAACGGCAGACTGTAAACATATATTTATATTTAAGGAGCAATTCGAAGATGGAGTATCATGACGAATTATCAGATGTGAAAAAAATACATTTTGTGGGGATCGGCGGTTCCGGGATGTGCCCCCTTGCCGAAATCCTGCATAGCAGGGGATTCGAGCTGACCGGGTCGGATATGAATGAATCCGATACGCTTGCCCGGGTTCGTTCCTACGGAATTCCTGTTTTCATGGGGCATAGGGCCGAAAATATTGGCGACGCCGACATGGTGGTTTATACGGCGGCTGTAAAAAACGATAACCCGGAGCTGATGGCCGCGCGTGCGAAGGGAATTCCGACCGTGGAGCGCTCCGTGATGCTGGGAATCGTTACCCGGCGCTATCCGCATCCGGTGGCGGTTTCCGGTACACATGGAAAAACGACGACCACCGCGATGATCACCCAGATCCTGCTGGACGCCGGGAAGGATCCTTCCGCCGTTATCGGCGGGAAGCTGCCCTTGATCGGCGGGAACGGCCGTGTCGGCAATTCCGGTACGATTGTCTGTGAAGCCTGCGAATATGTGGATACGTTTCTGCAACTGCATCCGGAGGTTTCCGTAATTCTGAACGTGGACGCCGACCATCTCGATTATTTCGGGACGGTGGAGAATATCATCAAGTCGTTTCGCCGGTTCGCAAAGCAGACTTCCAAAACGCTGATTGTTAACGGGGACGACGCAAACTCCATGAAAGCGGTGGAAGGTCTTGTGCATGCGTCCATTGTAACAGTCGGCTTGGATGCGAAGAATGATTTTCACGCGGAGAATATAGCGGACACAAAAGAAGCAAGAGAAAGCTTTAGTGTTGTAAAGAACGGAAAAAAAGTCGCGGACGTACAACTGGTCATACCGGGAAAGCATAACATATATAATGCGCTGGCGGCTTTTGCTGCTGCCGACCAGCTCGGCGTGGAGCCGGAGAAAATCGCAGCCAGTCTTGGGCGGTTCACCGGTGTGCACAGGCGCTTTGAAATTCTGGGAACTTTTGACGGAATTACGGTGGCGGACGATTTTGCGCACCATCCCACGGAACTGACCGCTACGCTGACGGCGGCCATGCAGATGGGCTTCCGCAAGGTATGGGCCGTATTCCAGCCGCATACGTATTCCAGAACCTATATGCTTCTGGATGAGTTTGCAAAGGCGCTTTCCATTCCTGACAGGGTTGTCCTTTCCGAAATTTTGGCGGTGCGCGAAACAAATACCTACCATATTTACGCCAAAGATCTGGCGGAAAAGATTCCCGGGAGCGTATGGTTTAAAACATTTGAGAAAATCACCGCATATGTTACCGCCAATGCGCAGAAAGGGGATTTAATCCTTACGCTGGGCGGCGGGGATGTTTACAAATGTGCTAATATGATTGTGGAGAAATATAAGAAGCGGAATTGACCTTCTTCTTGCGAAAAATCTACAAATGGATTATAATGTCTATGTTCAAATAAGCATATATGTGTCATAATAGGGCATGTGCTTTTGAATAGGATTGTAGGGGGACATTATTAAATGCTGAAAAATCTTTCATTTCTAAACATGTATCTTTGGAATTTGTTCATTATTTTCGTATGGCATTTAACAGTCTTTTTTGCTTGCGTTTACCTTCCGCATTCCAAATTCACCCCGGAAAAAGAACGGTTTGCCCCGAGAGAGTGGGAACACGGCGGTCGTTGGTACCGGGAGAAGCTGAAGATTCAATATTGGAAGGATAAGGTTCCGCAGCATATAGGGAAGGGCGGCTTTTCGAAAGAACATCTTACGGATATTTCCATAGAGTATGTTGACGAATTCATTTTTGAAACCTGCCGCGGCGAATGGATGCATATGAAAAACTGTATCTGCGCGGTGGTCATCCTGTTGATTAATCCATTGTTAGTCGGATTAGTCTTTTCTTTCATGATCATGCTGGGCAATTTGCCGTTTGCGATTATACAGCGTTATAACCGTTTCCGTTTGCAAATTCTGCGCAAGAAGCTTTTGCGTGATAGCCATGAAAACGGCATGAGTCAAACTGTTACCGCTTAATGATATGTAGAAAAGATGAGATCAGCTTTGCCGTTTGACGGCACGGCTGATTTTTTATAAGCGGGAGGATAAGCTGTGAAGAGGCATACGTGTTGTTTCACTTTTGTTTTCGCTTTCTTATGCCTTACGGTAATCAAGGTAAGCGCAAGTGCGGATCCGGTTCCTTATTTTACATATAGCCTGGATAAATCGTCTGTGTCTGCCGGTGATTTTATAAAGGTACAGCTTATTGCAAACCAGACGGCTGATACCGCTGCGGGCTTTCGTATGGCGATTGACTATGATGCCGCGGTGTTCAGTTTTGTACGCACAGAAACGTCGGCACAGATTAAAAGCGGCACCATGTACACCAACAGTACTGGGAATCCCATCCGTAGTGTGTATGTGTGTAATGTGGATCATCCAACGGCGCCGGAGCTTTCCGGGAATATTCTGTCGTTTGTCTTTCAGGTAAAGAACAATGCGCCTGCGGGAAAAGCAAATATAGGGGCGCACATTAACGACGTTTGCAATTATAATGCAATGCGTCTTGATGTTTCCGTTAATCAAACTTTGACGGCGGTTGTGAATCCCCCGAAGGAAGAGCCTTCCGATGAAGCTTCGCTTGCTTCGCTCCAGCCCTATCAGGGCGAGCTGATTCCTCCCTTTTCTCCCGATGTCTATAAATACAAATTGTATGTGGACAGCCATGTGGATTCCATCGAGTTTTCCGCTGCCGCACGGGACGGCGGAACGGTGCGTATTAACCGGAAGTCCTTGTATAAAGTAGGAACGACAACGCCAATTATTGCGACGGTAACGTCAGCCGATAAAAAGGTAAAGACCGAATATGTTATAACGGTTTTCCGCGGCGAAAAACCGGTACCTGTTTCCAATGAGGAGCCGGACAGGCTCGAAAGCGAAACCTTGCCAAAGGGGAAAGCTTCCAGTCAGAACCAGAAAACACGGAAGAAAGAGAACAGCGTAAAGACAAGGCAAACGAAACAGGCGGGAAAGTATGCCGCCGCAGTACCTGCCGAAGCCGGACAGGAGGATCAGCAGGCGATACAGGCAGCCGTTCAGCAGCCGTCTTATACCAACCACAGCGACCGCAATATCTATGTGATTGGGAATCAGATACCCACGTTTTTTATCGGGATGCTCACAACTGTCCTTTGTTTGATGGTGGGAATCCTTTTGACGTTTTATCTCCGCATAGCACCCAGAAAGTAAATTTGAGCAAAAAAAGTATTTGTGAAATGCTTAAATAAGGCCCGTTTTCATGAAGAAGACGGGCCTTATTTGCTGCCATGCGAACACCTCCGGTATGCGGGAAGTAGCGATTTCCTGCCTGTGCAAAACCTGTGCAGAGAAATGTTCTTGCAAAGTGTTGGGATTATGTTATGATTGATATAAAGGAGTCGTGAACTCCGAAAAATTGTTGATAGGCAGGGAATTTAAATGAAGACGTTTACCTACAAAATAACGGATCCGGACGGACTTCACGCTCGTCCGGCAGGGTTGCTTGTTAAGCAGGCGGCCCAGTATGCCTCCTCAATAAAAATTGATAAAGGGGGAAGCAAAACGGCAGATGCGAAAAAAATCTTTTCCGTTATGAGTCTGGCCGTTAAGCAGGATGAAACGATTACTGTTACCGTGGAAGGTACCGATGAGGAGAAAGCTGCAGATGAACTGAAAAAGTATTTTGAGCAAAATCTTTAAGGGAACATTCAGATTATCCGGTTTCGGTTCTGAAAAATCCGAATACTCTTTAAAAGCGCAAGCCGCCCGTTCGACGGCTTGCGCTTATTCATAGGAGTTTTATTCATAATTATTTCATGAAATCTATGGAGAATCCCTAAATCGATTCTTCTGTTTGGATAGTTCTTGTGCAATACGTGTGCAATAGATTGGTATTGAGCTTTATTATTTATCCAATATAATAAAAAACGAGGGTTACAGTCACTATTTGGCTGATGGAAAGAAGGATTATGAAAAACAGGGAGAGCAATATCTTAAGTTTTATTTTTAATAACAACGGTGCGACCTTGCAGAAGCTTCTTGATACGTTTAAAATCTCAAAAAGAACACTGTATTATGATATTGAAAGCATTAACCACCAGATTAAAGGCTGCGGCCAAATCCGAAGAATCGGGCAAAAATTTGCCTGTATTGGCAATTATAACGCCCTGCGAAAATTTATCAGCGGCGCGGGTCCGGTTGACCCTTATGCGGCTTACAGCAGACAGAATTATATCCTCGGTAAGATTTTGGACGAAGAACCTTTCACGCTTGAAAAACTCGCTGACGAGATGGGAATGAGCAAAAACACCTGTATTAGTGATATAGAGGAGATTAAGCGCCTGTTAAAAGGGAAAGGGCTTTCCCTTCGGACAAAACCGCAATATTCTGTTTTGGGTAACGAAATAAAAATCCGAGAGCTTTATCTGGCGCTTATGCAGGAAAACGTGGATCTTATCAGCCGAATTTCACCGCGGGTTGTTGCGTTTAACCAAGACCAGAACCTTCAATTGACGGACTATTCCCTTGGAAACCTTTCTGTGTTTCTCGCTTTTGTCAGCCGCAGGATCGCGCAAAGGCATTTTGTGCAGGCGGAAGGCGATTTCGCCGAAACGGAGGAGTTCTCTTACTTCCATGCGCTTTCCGCTTTAATCGATACGGAAAACTTGCATGAATGGCAGTATCTCGCCGCTTACATTGCGTCCCTTCCCAGCTGGAACCATCAGGTGGATGACAGCCGGATTGACCGTTACGTAAACCGCTTGATTGAAAAATTTGAGTCCAGAACGGCGATTACTCTGGAGTCCAAAGAGGAGTTCAAAGAGAATATTAAGCGGCACCTGCTCTCGTCCTACTACCGCATCAAGTTTCATTTTCCGGTAAACAACCCCTGCCTTTCTGAAATCAATGTGCAGCATGGATCGCTTTACAAAATTGTTCGTTCGGTTGTTTATGAAAACGGGAAAGAGTTCCGTGAACTAAGCAATATGAGCGATGAAGAAATCGGATACATTACAGCCTATTTCGGTGGCTATCTTTCCGGCAGCCGGAGCAACGGAGTGCGCAGGAACAGAGTGCTCCTCGTTTGCCCGAATGGATTGATGGTTTCGAAAACACTAAAAATTCAGCTCTATAAATATATTCCAGCCGTAGAAGTCGTGGACACCATTGCGATGAGCAGCCTTCCCCACTATACCGGAAGCTATGACTATATCATTTCTACGATTGAATTGCCGGGCTATGAAAATGTGATGGTTGTCAACCCGATTCTTACAAAAATGGACATACAGCATATCATGAATAAATTGCTTGATTTTTCCGGGTTTTCCTACGCGTATGATGTTGAATTGCTCATGAATGTCATTCGTCAAAGCGCAGATATCTTCGATGAAGATCAACTTCGCAAGAATTTAAGCAGGCTGATCTGCCCTCGGTTACAAGAAAACAAGGAGGAAAAAAATCCTGTGCTCAAAGACCTTATTTATGGAAACAGAATTCAAATTATCCAGCATGTAGAAAATTGGCAGGAGGCAATACGGCTGGCGGCTCAACCCCTTTTGGATGACCATTCCATCGAACCGCCTTATGTGGATGCCATGATTGAAAGCGTGAATCGTTTTGGGCCGTATATCGTTCTCGACGATTATTTTGCGCTTCCGCATGCAAAGCCGGATGGTCGGGTGAACCGGCTTGCCATGTCGCTGTTGGTTGTAAAAGAGGAGGTCGATCTGGTTGGAAATCCGGTGAATATGTTCTTAGTGCTTGCAACGGTCGATTCTTCCTCCCATTTGGATGCACTCGCAAATCTTTCCGATATTCTTAGCGATCGGGAAAATCTTCAATTGTTCCGCAAAGGGGATAGGGAAGAAATTCTGGATTTGCTGAACCGGTATTAAGTCGTTTTGCGGAGCATTTTAACGTGGCTTTCCTTCGAAAACATTAAAAAGAATTGATTAAGGAGGTGTAAAAAATGAAAATTTTTGCAGTTTGCGGTTTTGGCTGCGGGTCGTCCATGATTTTAAAGATGAGCCTAGACAGGGTTTGCAAGCAGATGGATGTTGCGTGCGAGGTGGAAACAACGGATATCAATTCAGCCCGTGGGGCACAATGTGACGCCATTTTCACAAGTGCAGAATTAGCCGGCGAATTGAAAGGCTCGTGTACCGTACCCATTTATAGTGTAAAGAAGTATATGGATTTAGCGGAAGTAAAGGAAGTTTTTGAAAAGTTTTTGAGTGATATGAAGGGGGTATAATTCATGATGGATTTCATTACAACGAATATTTTGCGCAATCCACCGGTTTTGCTTGGGTTGATTGCAATGCTTGGTCTCATTTTACAAAAAAAGCAATTTACGGAAATTGTAAAAGGAACTCTTCTTGCGGCATTTGGTATGTTAATTTTAAATGCGGGCGTGGGTATGCTGGTAAATTCCATATCGCCGATTAATTCCGCGTTTCAGATACTCTCCGGCGCCGGCAGCGGCACCGCGGAAGGACTGAACGATGTGACGTTTACCGGCACTTACGGCGGCGATGTCGGGCTGGCTATGTTTATAGGCCTTCTCCTGCATTTGCTGATTGCAAGGTTTACCCCGGTCAAGACGATATTCCTAACCGGTCATATGCTTTGGTGGTTCCCGTTCATCTTTGTGGCCGCCGGTGTGGAAGCAGGGCTCAAAGGGCCGGCGCTGATCGGCATTAGTGCGGTATTTTCCGCTCTTTACTGGTCCGTTATGCCATGGCTGCTTCGTAAATATGTTTTTGCGGTTACCGGCGACGAATCCTTTACATTGGGTCACCCAACGGGTATCTTAAGCCTGATTTCCGGCTTTGTAGCGGGAAAAGTAGGGAATAAGGAAAAATCTACGGAAAGCTTGGCGCTGCCAAAGGGACTTTCTTTTTTCCGTGAGATTTCCATTACCGGCGCGGTTGTGATATTTGTTATGTTTATTGCGGTAGGCCTTGCGGTTCCTTCTTCCGTTGCGAAGGACCAGAATTTGTTTATGACTGCTGTTAATCAGGGGCTGAACTTCGGCGCAGGACTTATTGTAATGCTGCAGGGTGTGCGCATGCTCATCAATCAGATTGTTCCGGCCTTTAAGGGAATTTCGGATAAGCTTGTTCCCAATGCGATTCCGGCCTTTGACTGTCCGATTATATTCAACTATAAACCGAATGCGGTTCTGATCGGATTTGTTACTGCGATCATAACATCGACAATCCTTGTTTTAATCTGCAACATGACAAATGTGTTTCATCTTATGCTGATTCCGCTGGTCATCACTTCTTTCTTTGAATGCGGCGCGGCGGCTGTTATCGGCGAAGGACAGGGAGGACTGCGCGGATGTATTGTAGGGACAGCTGTTGCGTCCGTTGTGATGGTAGGCTTGGTAGGGTTTTCTGCTGTAATGTATTCCGGTACCATTCAGAATTGGATGCTGATTTTTGGAGGCAACGATCTTTCGCTCTTCGGCATCATTGCGAATCTAATTGATAAACTTCTGGCGGTGTTTTAATCATGCAATTTCAGTATTTTAGTGAAATCCGGCGGCTCATTGATGCAGTAGAAACGAAGGAATCGGCGTCAATGGCAAATGCGGTGGCGGTGCTGACAAAAGCAGTACTGGAAAAGCATGCAGTCTACGTTTTTGGTGCAAGCCATGCAGGAATCCTGACGCAGGAGATGTTCTACCGCGCCGGAGGATTGGTTGTAATCAACCCGATTTTTGGGAGAGAGGTAATGTTGGATACTTTCCCCATTACGCACACTAGCAAAATGGAAAGGCTGGTCGGCTACGGTACACTCCTTGCGCAGAAAACACCAATGCGGGCAGGCGATGTATTAATTGTCCATTCCGTTTCCGGCAGGAATCCGGTTACCATTGAAGTGGCATTGGAGGCAAAAAAACGGAACACTACTGTTATTTGCATTACGAATCTTCGCTATTCAAAGTCGGTAACATCCAGACATCCCTCTGGGAAAAAACTGTACGAAGTGAGTGATATCGTCATTGATAACCATGGCGAAAAGGGCGATGCCTGTGTTGCAATTAAGGGAATCAAACAGAAAGTAAGCCCGACATCAACCGTAATTGGCGCATCCATTTTAAACTCAATAGTTGCGGCAACTGCACAGGCATTAGTGGATGCAGGACTGAAAACCCCGCCGATTTTTTATAGTGCGAATGTAGACGGCGGAGATGAGCTTAACCGAAAGATCTATGAGGAATACAAGCAAAACATACATTACAGTTATTAACATATGGATTTGGGGAGGAATCTCAAGGTGGGTTCCTCCTCAGTCTATTATAAGACGTTAGGGAACCTCTGTATAAATGGCGATGTCTTCAATTTTGAGACCGTCCCGAAGTTTGTGTAAACCTTCATTGAGGTGTAGAATGGAAGCAACACAATGGATGGCATCCAAAAAGACTACGGTATAGACGCTTTCCAGCGGGCGCTGCAATCAAACAGCCGGAACGGGCACAGTAACAAGACCTTATGAACCAGTTTCGGCAATGTGGATGTTGCCGTGTCCGGCGAGAATGACACGCCAGAGATTCAATTGTCCCATCGTACCGGGCTTTTCAGAAGTAATTGTACGAACGGCTCTTATGGTATTTTCTACTGGCGCGGCTAACTCGAAACTTTTCCACATAGCGAATTAGGGGTTGCCTATACTTCATGTCTTGTGTTATACTGTTCATGAAGGAATGGCATGTCCTTTCGATGAATTTTGTGTGGTAACTCAATTTTAACCGATGGATCCATTCCTGCCTTTATTTTTTTAACTGTCCAACATCTATTGTAGTCCTACAATTCTACAGATGGAAATATTAAAAAAGGTGTTGACATATAGGCGCACCTATGCTATTATATTAAGGCGCTCTAAACGAAGTAGTGCAGATTGGCTTATTAAGCATGCACAAGTAAATATCGCGGAGTGGAGCAGTCCGGTAGCTCGTCGGGCTCATAACCCGAAGGTCGTAGGTTCAAATCCTGCCTCCGCAACCAAACAAAAGCTAGGAATTATGCGGTTCCTAGCTTGTTTTGTTTTTATTTGCCGGCATCATTTAGAATGTATTTCACAATCATGTTGGAAACCGTTTCGGAGTCTTTTTCGCTGATGTTTTTGACTTTATATAGCCTGCTGAAGCGCTTAGGCTTCGTAAGCGCATACAGCAGGATCGAAACATCTTTATTTTTGGTGTGTTTAAATACTTTCCATATTCAATAAGCTCTTCGCCGTTATTGGCGCGGGGCTTATTTTTTGCTCTTTTATATCTGATTTACACGGGGTGAATTGCGGAGGTCTATGACTGCAAGAGTTGTCCGGTAATATGGCATTATTTTTTTAAAACTCATACGAGAAGCTGTGCAAGGATGGTAACCCGGTTGGAACCATGATAAACTTCAAGCTGGCTTTTACGGTTGGACATATTCTTCCCAGCCGAAGGCTAAGAAGAAAGGAGACAAGTATCATGTTTGATTGGGAGAAGATTGGAAACAAAAACGCCGTCCATTGTAAGACGGAAAAGGAAGCCGAAATGTTCCTTACCGAGTGCGATAAGCGAGGAATAGAGTGGTGTCGTGAGGGGATAGCTTCCAGCAAAAGTAATTGGGAGATATATAAGGAAAGCACAGTATACTACATTGGACCTTCAGATGAAAAAGAAGGGTTGACATTTTCAAGTATTTCACACTTCAAGGAAGAAGGCTATACCATTTTCGAATTTTCTGATCTTTACAAGCCTGATTTGCCCCGTATTTGCTATATACTCGGCGGAGAAGATAACCCGCTGAAAGTGGGGGAAAAGTTTAAAATTTCCGGGTGCAGCGGCACTTTTGCAATCGGAGCAGATGGTCATGTTTACGGCGTCAGTAGCTGTGGAAAGGCTTTGCATTTCATCCTTGAAGACATTATTAACGGCGAACTAAAAATCATCCGGCAACCGCAGTTTTCCGAAGACGAAAGGGCTTTCATGCGGCTGTGTGTCGAAGCCGGGTATCCGTGGTTTGCAAGGGATAAAGACGAAAGCTTATACGCTTACGAAAGCAGGCCAAAGAGTATACAAGGGGATGCATTTTCATGTGACGGAGATTTTTTTAATCTTCCGGAATCTTTTCTGCCACAAATCACATTTGAAAACAGTCTGTTTAACGCAGCGGATTATCTTGAGGGAGCGGAAAAATGAACAACGCCCAATTTGCCTTAGGCAATGCCTTGATAAAGGCTTGAAAAAAGGGGGGGTCCGGCATTTTCGGCAGATGGAAATGGTTATGTAGATTTAATGTGCCAATTAACCTTTAGACTTATAAGCACAGTTATATTTTTGCAAACTTGGAACATAGTTTTATAAAAATAAATTGAGGGCCATGGCGTATTCGCCATGGCCTCTGTGAATAGAGGGAAGAGGTTTTTGTTAAGTGTTTTGTCCGTAATATGCGTGCGTGCCGTGTTTACGCCAAAAATGCTTGTTAAGCAGCTCGCGCTGCATTGCTTCATCCGAGCCCGCAGTCATTACCCGCGTGTGCCAGGCCATCATGGCCAGTTCTTCCAATACGACGGAGTTGTGCACCGCCTCAAAGCAATCCCTGCCCCAGGCAAAGGGTCCGTGAGAATTCACCAGAACGGCGGGAATCGTAGCGGGATCCGTCCCTTTGAAGCTTTCTACAATCACATTGCCGGTTTCCGCTTCATAAGCGCCTGCGATTTCCTCCGGAGTCATCTTCCGGGTGCAGGGAATTGCCCCGTAAAAATAGTCGCCATGCGTGGTGCCGTAAGCCGGAATAGGCTTCCCCATCTGCGCCCAAATTGTCGCCCAGCGAGAATGGGTGTGGACAATTCCGCCTGCCGCAGCAAAGTTTTTGTACAGGACGCAGTGTGTCGGTGTGTCAGAGGATGGGTTCAGGTCGCCCTCCACTTTTTCACCGTCCAAATTCACAACAACCATATCCTTCGGCCGAAGCTTGTCGTATTCCACACCGGAGGGTTTAATTACAAACAGTCCGGATTTTCGCTCGATTCCCGAAACATTCCCCCATGTGAATACCACCAGATTGTGGATGGGGAGCTGACGGTTCGCTTCACAAACCTGTTCTTTCAATTCTTCCAGCATTTGTTTTCATCCCTTTCGGATCACTTTTTCAGCTTCCAGACCAGTTCGTTCCATGTAAGTTCCTTGCAAAGCGCGTTGATCTCGGTTTCCTTACCGATATGAATGAATTCAATATCCATGATTTCTGCAAAATTGCGCAGTTCTTCTGCCGTAATCGAATAGCTGAGGACGGAATGATGTGCGCCGCCCGCGTAGATCCACGCTTCCGCGGAGGTTTCAAGGTTCGGGAGCGGCTTCCAGAGGACTGCGGCTACCGGGAGCTTCGGCATTTCGTGAACCTGCTCCTGGCATTCCACATCGTTGACAATCATACGGAACCGATCGCCCATATCGATAATTGTTGCAAGCACCGCCGGGCCGGCTTTCGCCTTGAAGGTAAGACGCGCCGGGTCTTCGCGGTCGCCGATACCCAGCGGAACCACCTTGATTTTTGGGCGATCCGCGGCAATCGATGGGCATACCTCAAGCATATGGGCGCCCATATTCATTGCGCATTCCGGGTCAAAGTTGTAGGTATAATCCTCCATAAATGCCGTACCACCCTGGCAGTCGGCCGTCATGAGCTTTATAATGCGGCAAAGCGCGGCGGTCTTCCAGTCGCCTTCCCCGGCAAAGCCATATCCCAGGCGCATCAGGTCCTGTGCGGCAAGGCCGGGCAGTTGGCGAAGCTGCTGCAAATCCTGAAAATTGGTATGAAAGGCGCCAAACTTTCCTTCTTCCATAAACTTCCGAAGCGCGACTTCTTCCCGTGCCTGATAACGTACAGATTCGAGGTTATCCGTTGCCATATCGTAAACTTCCATGTACGCCTTCATCTGGGCGTCGATTTCCTCTTCAGTAACGGCATCCACCATACGGATGATATCGCCGACGCCGTAATGGTCAACCTGCCAGCCAAATTTGATGTGCGCTTCCACCTTGTCGCCTTCTGTTACGGCCACTTCGCGCATATTGTCGCTAATGCGGAGCACGCGAAGCCTGCGGCTCTCAAATGCGCCGACCGCCGCGCGCATCCAGCGCCCCATGCGTTCTCGCATTACCGGGTCCTTCCAGTAGCCGGAAATCACCTTTTGCGCAATGCGCATGCGCGCAAGGATGAAGCCATGTTCTCTGTCGCCGTGGGCGGATTGGTTCAGATTCATGAAATCCATATCAATATCGTCCCACGGGATGTCGCGGTTGAACTGTGTGTTGAGGTGGAGCAGCGGCTTTTGCAGGGCCGAAAACCCGCGGATCCACATTTTTGACGGGGAAAAGGTATGCATCCAGGTGATAATTCCCGCGCACCGGGGGGCATTGTTTGCCTCTGCAATAACCTTGCAGATTTCTTCGGAATTGCGCACCACAGGCTTAAAAACCAGTGTGCAGGGAATGGATGGATCTGTATTCCATTCGTCTATCATGATTTGCGAATGCCGGTCAACGGTTTTCAGCACATTTTCCCCGTAAAGGTCTTGGCTTCCAACCACGAACCAGAATTCATATTTTTTTAAAGTTGACATATGTATCCTCCGATTTCTAATTTCGAACCGCTAGTTCTTCTTTATGGCTTTCAAGCGCTTCATTACATCATTTTCGCCGCGCCCAAAATAGTCGTGCAGAATGCGGTATTCCTTAAAAAGCGCATCGTACCGCTCCGAATTTTCCGGAATCGGATAATAGACGGTATCTTTGATTTTTCCCATTGCGCGGGCTGCTTCAAATACACTATCGTAGCCGCCGGCTTCCTTACCCGCCGCGACGGAAGCAAAAATCGCGGAGCCAAGCGCGGGGCCTTGAAGCGAACCTGCGATTTTTACGGGCATCTTAATCACATCCGCATAAATTTGCATGGTCATGGGGTCTTTTTGGGAAATTCCGCCGGAGGCGAAAAATTCTTCCACCGGAACGCCATGGGCGCGGTAATTTTCAATGATCATACGCGTGCCGTAGGCGGTTGCCTCAATTAGTGCGCGGTAAATTTCCTCCGGTTTGGTTTGAAGCGTCATTCCTAGCATCATGCCGCTTAAATCAACGTCGACCAAAACGGAGCGGTTTCCGTTCCACCAATCCAGCGCGAGCAGTCCGCTTTCCCCGGGACGCAGTTTTTCCGCCTTTTCCCGCAGGTACTGATGGATATTTTTCTTTTGCCGTTTTGCTTCCTCATAATAGGAAGCCGGCAGGCAGTTGTTGATAAACCATGCGAAATGGTCCCCCACGCAGGACTGCCCGGCCTCGTAGCCGAAATAGCCCGGCATGACGCCGTCTTCCACCACGCCGCACATACCAGGCACCTGGCGTTCATCTTCCCCCATCATAATATGGCATGTGGAGGTGCCTATAATCGCAAGCATTTTGGCAGGCCCGTCGATTCCGACTGCGGGCACGCACACATGCGCGTCAACATTTCCCACAGCAACTGCGGTGCCCTCTTTCAGACCGGTCAGCTTTGCCGCTGCCGGGGTCAACGTACCCGCCCTTTTGCCAAGCGGGAGGATGTCGCGGGAAAGCTTTTCGTCCACCACATGTTCAAGCTTCGGATGAAGCGCCTTAAAAAAGTCGTTAGTGGGGAAACCCGTGCGCCTGTTCCAGATTTCCTTATAGCCTGCGGTGCAGGAGTTGCGCGTTTCTTTTCCGCAAAGTTGCCAGATAATCCAGTCCGCTGCTTCGATGAACCGATCCATCGCGTCGTATATCTCTGGGTCCTCTTCAACGATTTGCCAGATTTTCGGAATCGTCCATTCCGAAGAAATTTTTCCGCCGTAGTTTTTCAACCACGGTTCGTTCCTTTCCTCTGCAATTTTATTCAGCCGGTTTGCCTGATCCTGCGCGGCATGGTGCTTCCAAAGCTTTACATAGGCGTGCGGGCGGCTTTTGTATTCCGAAAGAAAGCTCAGCGGCGTTCCGTCCGCCTTTACCGGAAGAACCGTGCAGGCCGTAAAGTCGGTTCCGATTCCGATCACATCGTCCGGGGATACGCCGGATTCTTTCAGAACGGCTGGAATGGTATGCGCCAGCACGTCCAGGTAATCCTGCGGATCCTGTAGTGCCCAGTCGTGGCCGAGCGGCGTTCCGTCCGGCAGGGTTTTATCCATTACCCCGTGGGGATACTCGTAAACGGAAGAAGCAAGTTCGTTTCCGCTCCTGGCGTCCACCAAAACCGCTCGACCGGAAAGCGTACCATAATCAATTCCAATTGTATATTTTGCCATTACAACATCCTCCAATCCTAAAAAAATGTACGTACAACTTTGCCGAAAACAGAAAGGCCTTTCAGCCCTTTCTGATACCTATTCAAGCACTCTTACGGACTTGCGCTCTACAATTTTCGGTTCAAAATCAACCGTAGCCTTAAATGTATGGTCCTGAATCAGGCGCAGCAGGTTTTGTGCGGCGGTTTCTCCTAAAACATTCATGGGATGTGCGACCGAGGTGAGTGGCACCTCGCAAAGAGCTGCGAGATCCGAATTGTCAATGCTTATCAGCGACAGGTCCTCCGGGATCGCAATACCGTTCCTTTTCATAATCTCCACAATCCGCATGCCGACCTCGTCATTGTAGCACAGCAGCCCGGTGCAGCCCTCTATGCGCCGCAGGATAATTTGCTCAAACTTCGAAAAATCGGGGACATCCTGTGTGGAATACCAAAACACGTTTTCATCATGGATTTCATACCCTGCTTTCAACAGGGCATCCAGGTATCCGGCGTAGCGTAGATGCCCCTGATGGTCGTCCGACTTAAAAATACCCGCAATCCGCTTGTGCCCGGCGCGGATCAGATATTCTGTGGCGAGCAGCCCGGCCGCGCGGTCATTCAGGGACACATGGGGGATTTTCATGCCCGGATAGCCGCTGTTGATAAATATTACCGGTATTCTTTGTCGCTGGATTTCTTCATAAATTTTAAAGTTTGGATTTGGCAGGCCGCTTTGGGTCGGCTCAATGATCATTCCGTCCATGCCCTTTTCCAGCATGGAGCGCAGCACCCGGCTTTCATTCTGAATCTTGTTGTGCGTGAATGCAAGCTGCATGGAATACCCATTCTTTGTCAACACATCTTCAATTCCACGGATAATCTGCGGAAAAATGTATGCGCGAACATAAGTGGTCACTACACCGATCGTCTTGGTCGGTTCCCGTTTGACCGTTGTGTTGAAAACGACATAGGTACCGCTGCCCTGCCTGCTTTCAAGGTATTTGTCCTGAGCCAGAATATTGATTGCCTGCCGAACCGTCTGCCGGCTGATATGGAACATGGCGCTCAGTTCGTTTTCGGAATACACCTTTTCACCGTATTTTAGTTCTCCCGATTCGATTTTCTTTTTGATCCAGGTGACCAGAGTCATATATTTCGGCATTTCCATTCAGTGCTGCCTCTCCTTCTAGCGTAAAGCGTTACTTTTGAAACCATGATACATGAATATTTTATACATTGTCAATACATCTTAAGCAGCACTATCGGCCGTATCAGGAAGCCTTTTTCTTTGAAAGAAGGTCGATTGTTACAGCACCCAGAAGGACCAGTCCCTTCACAACGCGCTGGATATCAACGGACCAGCCGATCAGCGACATGCCGTTGTTCAGCACGCCCATAATGAGAGCACCGACTACCGCGCCGATGATTGTGCCGCTTCCGCCGAGCGCGGCCGCACCGCCTATGTAACAGGATGCAATTGCGTCAAGCTCAAAACCGTCGCCCGCTTTCGGTGTAGCGGAGGCGTTTCTCGCGGAAAGGACAATGCCGGCCAACGCACTCATAAGCCCCATGCTTACGTAAATCCAGAACATCACGCGCTGGGTTTTGATGCCGGAAAGCCTTGCCGCTTTTTCGTTTCCGCCAACGGCGTAAATCTGGCGGCCCGGAACCGTGTTGTTGGTAATGAATGTGTAAATAATAATCAGTACCAGCATCAGCGCAAGCACAACCGGCAGGCCGTTGTAAAAGGCAAGCTTAATGGTAAAGAAATTAATAATTAAAACAATGATGGCGAGCTTCAGAACTTCCTGCCATGCGGCAGGAACTTCAAATCCGTAGGATTTTTTCTTGTTGACAGAGCGGATTTCAAGATAAATGACAATCAGGGATGTGACAATTCCGGCCAATATGGAAAGCAGTTCGATTTTCTGCCCGCCGATATTGGTGTAAATTTCCGGCAGATAGCCCGCCCCGATCTGCACATATTCCGTAGGCAGCGGGCCCTTTGTCTGACCGCCGAGGATAACCATGGTCAGCCCGCGGAAAATCAGCATGTTTGCAAGTGTGACAACGAATGCCGGTACCTTCAGATAGGCGATAAAGAAACCCTGCCAAGCGCCAATTAGCAGTCCGCTTACGAGGATCCCGAAAAACGCGGCGGGAGTAGGGATATGTAAGTCTAAAACCATGATGGCGCATGCGGCGCCGGTAAAGGCAACCACGGAGCCGACGGAAAGGTCGACGTTGCCGGTTAACACACACAGCAGCATGCCGACCGCAAGGATAACAACATAGCTGTTCTGCATGATCAGATTGTTGATATTCATTGGGCTGACATTTTTTCCGCCTGATAGCAGATTAAAAATGAAATAGATGACAATGAGAGCAATCAGCATTCCGTATTGCTTGATGTTCGTACTCCCGGATCTTTTCTTTTCAAGACTAGAATTCATATCGCCTGCTTCTCCCTTCTGGTGTGTGACATTATGATTTTCATGATCATTTCCTGAGAAAAATCTTCCTTTTCCAGTTCGCCCGCTATTTCGCCCTGATTCAGGACATAAATCCGGTCGCAAACGCCGAGAAGCTCCGGCATTTCGGAAGAAATAAAGATGACTGCCTTTCCCGCTTTCGCAAGGTCGTTGATGATTTCGTAAATTTCATATTTTGCACCTACATCAATTCCCCGCGTTGGTTCATCCAAAATCAAGATGTCGGGGTTGGCAAGAATCCATTTGGAAAGAACCACTTTCTGCTGATTTCCGCCGGAAAGTGAACCCGTAATCTGTTTGATGGAATGCGTCTTAATGTTGAGCTTTTTCCGGTATTCTTCGGCTGCCAGGATTTCTTCGTTTTTGTCAATGACGCAATGCCGGGAAAAACGGTCGCGCAGGCTGGAAAGCGTCATATTCCAGCGGACATCGTTGATCAGCACCAAGCCGCAATCCTTACGATCCTCCGAAGCATAGGCAATTCCGTTGCGGATGGCGTCCTGAACATCGCGTAAAACGATCTTTTTTCCGTCTTTATAAAGCTCCCCGAAAAGGTTGCTTCCGTACGATTTGCCGAAAATGCTCATGGCAAGCTCCGTGCGTCCCGCGCCCATTAGTCCCGCAAAACCAACCACTTCACCTTTTCTAACATAGAAGTTTACATCTTTGAGCACGACGCGCTTGGGGTCGTCCGGATGGTGCACCGTCCAATTCTTCACCTCGAACGCAATATCCCCCGGCTTGCTTTCGCGGGGAGGATAGCGGTTTGTCAGTTCACGGCCGACCATGCCCTTTATAATCCGGTCTTCGTTCAGATCGTCCCTTCCTTTTTTCAGGGTTTCAATTGTTTTGCCGTCGCGGATGACGGTGATGCTGTCCGCTACTTGACTCAGTTCATTCAGCTTATGGGAAATCATAATGCAGGTAATGCCGCGCTCTTTTAAGCCCAGTATAATATTGAGAAGCTTTTTGCTGTCCTCATCATTCAGTGAAGCCGTGGGTTCGTCCAGAATAAGCAGCTCCACTTTTTTTGCCAGCGCTTTCGCAATTTCAACCAACTGCTGTTTGCCGACGCTCAGCTTATTGACGGGCAGGTTCACATTTTCGTCCGGCAGCCCGACTTTTTCGAGGATTTCCTTTGCCTTTTTCCTGGTTTTGCTCCAATCGATCACGTTTTTTATATTTGTAATTTCATTGCCCAGAAACACGTTTTCTGCGATCGAAAGATACGGGCTTAAAGCAAGCTCCTGATGGATAATAACAATGCCTTTGCGCTCGCTGTCCCGGATGTCGCGGAATTTGCATTCCTCGCCATTGTAAATAATTTCACCGGAATATTCGCCGTACGGGTAAACGGCGGACAGAATGTTCATCAGGGTGGATTTTCCCGCTCCGTTTTCCCCGCAAAGGGCGTGAACCTCACCTCTTTCCACCGTAAAATTTACATCGTCCAAGGCCTTTACCCCGGAAAATTCCTTTGTGATATGCTTCATTTCCAGGATGACATCAGCCATGCTACGCACCTCGCTCCTGTATAGTAATCGGTTGGGCGGCAGCATAAACTGCCGCCCAAGTTTTGAGCTTCAAACGAATCAGGAAATATCTGATTCCTTATAATAGTTGGAATCAATCAATTCCTTTTGGATATTGTCTTTGGTGATTGCGACCGGTTTGCAAAGGTAGGACGGAACAACCAGCTTGCCGTTGTTGTAGGATTTCTCATCATTAATTTCCGGCTTTTTGCCTTCCATAACGGCCTGAACCATCGTAACGCACTTTGCGGCAAGAACGCGTGTGTCTTTAAATACGGTCATGGTTTGTTTACCGGACTTAATGTTCTTTATCGCCATTGTTTCCGCATCCTGCCCGGTGATGACAGGCCATTTTGTGCCGACCTTGTAGCCCGCGCCTTCCAAAGCGGCCGCGATACCATAGGAAATACCGTCGAACGGGCTCAACACGATGTCTACGTTTTTGCCGGTGCTGTAATAACCGGACAAAATGTCTTCCATTCTTTTCTGAGCTGTTTCCTGTGACCAGCGGAGGGTGCAGATTTTATCAAATTCCGTCTGCCCGGAAAGGACCTTGAGCTTCCCGTTGTCTATGTAGGGCTTAAGAACTTCCATGGCGCCGGCGTTTAGGAAATGCGCGTTGTTATCGTCGGGGGAACCTGCGAAAAGTTCAATATTGTAGGGCCCTTTGCCTTCCTTCAGGCCCATTTTTTCTTCTATGAATTTGCCGATCAAAGTACCAACGCCTTTGTTATCGAAGGTTGCATAATAGGAAACCGCGTCGGTGTCCATTAGCAGACGGTCATATGCGATAACCGGAATGTTGTTCTTCTTTGCCTCCGCAAGGACATTTACCAGGGCGCTGGAATCGATGGAGGCAATTACGAGGCATTTGGCGCCGCCTGTAATCATGTTTTCAATTTGCGAAACCTGTGCCTGAACATCGTCTTCCGCATACTGCAAATCAACGGTGTAGCCCAGCTTCTCAAGCTGTTCCTTCATATTGTTCCCGTCGCGAATCCATCGTTCGGAGGATTTGGTTGGCATTGCTACGCCGACCTTCTGGCCTGCCGCGGAACCCTGTGCTTGCTGGGAAGGCGACTGGGCATTTGCCGCCGTTGATGTGCTTGCCCCTGAGCCGCACGCTGCAGTCAGCAGAAACATGCATGCCGTAAGAACAATTGACGTCAGTCTTTTCATCCTTTTCATTACTCTCTCGCTCCTTACATGTTATTAATACAACTTTTTATAAAACCGCTATTTTAGCGGAAATATAACAAAATGTACAGTTTATCTTTGCGATTAAGGCTGTTTATATTAACAATATAACTTAAATGCCTAAAGTTGTCAATATAAATTTGATAATTTTTAAAATAAACCGCAATATTTGTATGTACAAGTTGTATCATTACAAGTCGGACTTGGCAGCGCTTGCGAATGGCCGGTATATTTCTTTTTGAGCATGTAACTGGTACGGCTTTATTTAAGAATAAGATTATTTTCTGGATAAATATATTGTGTTGCTTTCTGAAATTGATTTATAATGATATGAAAATAGAAAATAAGATTTAAAAATAATAGGAGATTCGATTATAGGGAATCGAGGTTGATAAAAGTGGGCTTGGCAAATTGCAGTATGGTTTTGGAAGGCGGCGCGATCAAAGGCGTGTTTACATCGGGTGCGCTGGATTTTCTTATGGAGCAGGATTTTTACACAAAATACGTTGTGGGCGTTTCAGCGGGAGCCTGCAATGCGGTGGATTATGTGTCGAAGCAGATTCATCGAAGCAGGGACTGTTTTATCCCTTCCCGGAAGGAAGATAAATACATAAGAATTGGAAACATCGTTCATCGTAAACCGGTGTATGATATGGATATTGCTTTTCACGAATTCCCGCTTAAACGGATCCCTTTCGATTTTGACACTTTTTATGCTTCGGACATGGAATGCGAGGTAGTGGTAACGAATTGTGTAACAGGAAAAGCGGAGTATATGAAAGCGAGCCAGGACCGGGCTGCCTTTTTAAATATTCTGCGGGCTTCAAGCAGTATGCCCTTTTTGTGCGATCTGGTTTATATTAACGGCGTCCCCTATTTGGACGGAGGAATGTCGGATTCCATTCCCGTCGAGCGTGCAATAGAGCGGGGGTATAAAAAACATATTGTAATTTTAACAAAAAACAAAGGATATCGAAAAAAGGAAAGCAAATTCATAACCTCTTTATCAAATAAAAAATATGATGAATACCCCGAACTGAAAAGATTAATTGGGAATCGGTGGAAATACTATAATCAAGAAATGATGCTTGTTGAAAAGCTGGAAAAGGAGGGAACAATTTTCGTTCTCCGGCCGGAAATCAAAGCGATATCCCGTCTGGAGCAGAATCGAAAAAAAACGATGGACTTTTATATGCACGGATATGCCCTGATGAAAGAACGGTATGGAGAGTTAATGAATTACTTGAACTCATGAAAAATTTCAAAAATTTTGCGAAAAAAGAGTTGACAACGATCAAATGTTATGATATTCTTAAACTCCTGCCTTCGGGCGGGGAAAACAAGATCGCATTCAAGGCATTCTTACACAGGGAATACAAGGCAAATCAATAACTCAAAAAAAGTTGTTGACAAACCAAAGATAGCGTGATATTATAAAAAGCGCGCTCACAATTCGACAGAATGTGACGCGCAACACAGGACCTTGAAAATTAAACAACGTAACGAATTAAGGAACCCGTAAACCAGAGAGTAGAAAGTACTTTCGGACAAAGTTGGTTGTCACTTAAAAAGGCAACAAAAATACACGTTAGTGTATCGTGAATAAGAGCGAACAAA
>NZ_JAJUFJ010000019.1:0-18437 GCF_029266045.1 Caproiciproducens galactitolivorans
AATGAAATTGAACGTTATTTTCTTCGCCTAAAACGTTTTCGAAGAATTTTTACGCGTTATGATAAACTTGATATTATGTTCTGTGGTTTCATCTATTTCGCTATGATTATAGATGCAATTTTTTGTGTTAACAGACTCTAGTATAATCATAAATCATTTTTGCGCATATAGCAAGGGGGGGGATAACAAACTTTCCATAAATATGCCGTTATTGTCAGGGAGAGGGTTGCAATTAATTATCCTCCAATTTGCTTGACAGTTTCTCCATACAATCGCGGCAAATATTGCGGCCTTTAAACGATATAACGTCGTTCATACTGTTACAAAAAACACATGCAGGCTCGTATTTTTGAAGAATAATCCTGCCGTCGTCATCGACAAAAATTTGAAGCGGATCTTTTTCTTTTATATTAAGAGTCATTCTGAGTTCTTTCGGCAACACAATTCGACCTAATTCGTCAACTTTACGAACAATACCTGTCGATTTCATCCTTTATCATCACCTTTCTTTTCAGCTTCCTCATCTATGACAAAATTATAGTATATTTTTCCAATTATGTCAATTATTTGCATACCGAAAAAATTAATTTTATGTGCTAACCCGAAATTCTTTCGAATAGATATAAAAGAGACTAAATAGGGAAGGGTGAGTGCGCTGCTGAACTACATATGGGCGGGACTCATTATTATCAGCATTATCTGCGCCGTAGTAACCGGAAGAGTCCCCCAACTTTCCGCCGCAGTTATGAGCGGCGCGTCTGGAGCGGTTGAGCTGATCATCGCGATGACGGGAATGATGTGCGCATGGACCGGTTTGATGAAAATTGCGGATGAGGGCGGGATTACTCGAATTTTGTCCAAGCTTCTGCGTCCGGTTATGCGGCGGCTTTTCCCGGATTGCGAAGAGGAAAGCCCGGCAATAAAAGCGATTTGCATGAATATAACGGCGAACTTTCTCGGGCTTGGAAACGCGGCCACGCCGATGGGCATTGCCGCCATGAAGGAACTGGCGAAACGGAACCCGACCCAAACCGCGGACAATTCCATGGCGATGTTTGTGGTGATTAACGCCGCGTCCATCCAACTGATTCCAACCTTTATGGGGACTCTGCGGGCAAAGTACGGCTCCCCTGCTCCGTTTGATATTTTGCCGGCAGTATGGCTTACTTCTGTCTGCGCGCTGGTTGTGGGGATTACTGTGGCAAAGCTTTTGGAGGGAAGGTCAAGTGGATAAGTTAGGTGCTTACGCTATACCCGCCACGGTCTTCCTGATTGTGCTTTTTGGGCTGATGCGCGGCGTGCCGCTGTTCGACACCTTTGTTGCAGGGGCGAAAGAAGGCTTGTCGTCGACAATTTCCATCCTGCCGTCCCTCATCGGGTTGATGATGGCGGTCGCTATGCTAAACGCCTCCGGCGCGCTGGATATCCTTTCCTCGATGTTTTCCCCGGTCGCGAAATTTTTGGGGCTTCCGCCCCAGGTGATGCCGCTTGTGCTGATCAAACCGATTTCGGGAAGCGGTTCCACCGCTGTTTTGGCACAAATTTTCCAGGATTGCGGGACGGAAAGCTTTGCGGGCCGTGTTGCTTCGGTCATGTCTGGCTCTACGGAAACGACTTTTTACGCAATTGCGGTCTACTTCGGCGCAGTCGGTATTAAGAAAACCCGCCACACCATTCCCGCCGCGGTAACGGCGGATTTTACGGCCTTTGTCGTATCGGCCTTGTCGGTACGCTTATTTTTTCAATAAAAAGGATGCACTATGAATCGTCAGTCATTTCATTATGTTGTCGCGCTCGTCGGAAATCCAAACTGCGGAAAAACGACGCTATTTAATGCCTTAACCGGCTCGACGGCTACGGTTGGAAATTGGCCCGGCGTAACCGTTGAGAGAAAAAGCGGTACGGTGTGCTATCACAATGATACGCTGGAAATTGTGGATCTTCCGGGGATTTATTCGCTGGTTCCCTATTCGCCGGAGGAGGCGATTGCCGGGAATTTTCTGAATAATAAACCGGATTTAATTATCAATATTGTGGACGCCTCCAATCTTGAACGCAATCTTTACCTGACCACGCAGTTAATGGAACTGCATATCCCCATGGTGATGGCATTGAACATGATGGATGTGGTGAAAAGGCGGGGGGATTTCATTGACTGCGCTATTCTTTCCAAGCTATTAAACGTAGAAACCATCCCGGTTGCCGCCTCAAAAGGAGAGGGGCTGTCCGAATTGCTCAGGGCGGCGGCCAGCGCGGTAAAAAAAACGGCGGTTTATCCTACGGTAAAAAAGCCGGTCGGCAGTCGCGACCCAGAAACGGCGCTTGCAGACGCCCGTTATCGGTACATAGGAGAACTTACGCAGAAAGCGGTGAAAAAGCACAGCGCCTCGAAAAAAAGCGTGTCGGAAAAGATTGATGCTGTGGCAACCAACCGCTATTTGGCTATTCCGGTGTTTCTTCTGCTGATTCTGGCGATTTTTTATATTACATTCGGCCCGGTAGGGTCTTTTTTGGTGCGCTGTGTGGATGCTTTTCTTACGGGCTGGCTTTCGCCGCTTACCGATTCCGCTTTAACGGCAATCGGTGCCTCCGTAGGGGTGCGAAGCTTGATTCTGGATGGTATTCTGGCCGGCGTTGGCGCCGTGCTGAAGTTCCTGCCGCAGATTCTCCTCCTGTTCCTGCTTCTGTCCCTTTTGGAGGACAGCGGCTATATGGCGCGCGCCGCTTTTATTATGGACGCGCCCATGCGGAAAATCGGGCTTTCCGGCCGGGCGTTTGTGCCGCTGCTGATGGGCTTTGGCTGTACTGTGCCGGCGGTAATGGGTACGCGCATTCTGGAAAACGAGAAAGACAGGCGCTTAACGATTCTGATTCTGCCGTTCATGTCCTGCAGCGCCAAGATGCCGGTTTACTCCCTGTTTATTTCTTCGTTTTTCGCCGACTGTCGGCCAATTGCCATGCTTTTGATTTATTTTTCAGGCATGGTGATGGGGTTGTTATCTGCGCTGCTGTTTAAAAACAGTATCCTGAAAGGGGAACCCGCGCCGTTTGTAATGGAATTGCCGGACTACCGGTTCCCGACTGCACAAACGGTTTGGCTGCAGGTAGAGCGGCGTATCCGGGATTTTTTGCAAAAAGCGGGAACAACTATATTTGTCGCGACGGTGGTTATCTGGCTGTTGCAGAGGTTCACCGTCGGTTTGAGGATGACCTCGGACAGTTCATGCAGCATCCTTGCGGAAGTGGGCAGGAGGATTGCTCCGCTGTTTGCGCTTTGCGGTTTTGGCGATTGGAAATCCGCCGTATCCCTTCTCGCCGGACTCATTTCCAAGGAATCGGTGATCAGCACGATGAGCGTGCTTTACTCGGGGAAGCTGGAGATCGCCCTTCAATCGAATTTTACGCCGCTGAGCGCGTGCTCTTTTCTGATTTTTGTCCTCTTTTACACACCGTGCGTTACTGCTCTGGCAGCTGTCCGCCGGGAAAGCGGCAGTTTACGATGGATGGCCCTTTCGGCCGCCTATCAGTTTGCCGCTGCCTGGTACCTTTCTGCCATGTTCTACCAGTGTGCGCTCCTTATTCAGCATTTACAGAATTGCATATAAGAACCCCGGTACAACCCGGGGCTTTTTTTACGTAAAATACGCGTACATGACGATAATTATAGCGTAAAATATTTCCAAGCTCAACAATTGTTAAGTTTTTGTCAAGCAAATATTGCATATTGCATTGCAAATTGCTATAATTGCAAAAGAAAAAGTAAAAAGTGGGGAATAATTATGATTTTAGCTCTGGATATCGGCAATACAAACATTACGATTGGCGTTTACGATGAGAAAAAGCTTCTTTTTGTGTCTCGAATGGCAACCGATTGCTCCCGCATGGAGGATCAGTATGCGATCGAGCTTCGCGATATCTTGGATATTTACGGAATATCGCTGAGGGACATTGCCGGGGCTGTAATCAGTTCCGTGGTGCCCCCGCTTACCAATTACATCATCA
Source organism: Caproiciproducens galactitolivorans (assembly GCF_029266045.1). Lineage (NCBI taxonomy): Bacteria > Bacillati > Bacillota > Clostridia > Eubacteriales > Acutalibacteraceae > Caproiciproducens > Caproiciproducens galactitolivorans. The sequence goes on from NZ_JAJUFJ010000019.1 coordinate 4,003, forward strand.
GGGCCGTCCAGCGACTGACGCATGTGAACCCCATCTGCGTGGGGCCGCATACGAAAACAAATTTGAGAACCGATATCCAAAACCCGGAAAGTACGGGAGCGGATTTGATTGCCGGATGCGTTGCTGCGGCGGAGATGTTTGATGGTCCCTGCATTATTCTCGACATGGGTACTGCCACGACGTTCGTTGTTCTGAGCAGGGAGAAAACCATGCTGGGTGGCGCGATCGTCCCCGGCGTGGGGATCTCAATGGATGCCTTGACGCGGCGTACCGCGCAGCTTCCGAGCATCAGCCTGGAAGCGCCGGAAAATGTGATCGGGAAGAACACAATCGAATGTATGCAGTCGGGGATTATCCTGGGTACCGCCTGCATGATTGACGGCATGATTGAACGGATGGAGGAGGAGCTCGGAGAAAAATGCGAGGTTGTCGCCACAGGCGGCTTGTCCCGGGAAATTATTCCGCATTGCAGACGAAGCATCCGTTTCTGTGACACGCTTCTTCTTGAGGGCCTTCGGATTATTTATGAGATGAACAGATAGTGAAAAACAGCGCCGTGCGTTTACACAGCGCTGTTCCTGTACTTTTTTGTCTGTTATTTGTGATATTTTTCTACAATGTCTTTTACCGCGTCGATCACATACTGTACTTCTTCGTCGCTCATGGTTGGGTAGAGCGGCAGAGAAATCAGACGTTCAAAATGCTTTTCCGCGTTCGGGAAATCACCCTTCTTGAACCCGTAGCGGCTAGTGTAGGCGCTCATATAGGTTACCGGGATAAAGTGTACGCTGGTTCCGACGTTGCGCTCGTTCAGCTCCGTAATGAACCGGTCGCGGTCAATGGTAAGCAATTCGGGAACAATACGGATGACGTACAGATGCCAGCAGTGCGTGGTGTAGTCGGGAACAAACGGCGGGTCAATCGCGTCGATTTTATCGAATTCCCTCTGATAGACTTCCGCGATTTTCAAACGGGCGGCCTGCATTTCGTCCATGCGGGTGAGCTGCTTCAAGCCAAGCGCGGCCTGAATGTCAAACATATTGTATTTGAAGCCCGCCTCACAGATATCGTATTGCCATGTGCCGCCCTTCGCGTAACGGTTCCATGCATTTTTGCTCATACCCTGTCCGGAGAAAATCCTTGCCTTGTCTGCGATTTCCTCGTTGTCGGTAACGAGCATGCCGCCGTCGCCGGTGGTAAGGTTTTTCGTGGCGTAAAAGCTGTAGGAAGCCGCGCCTTGCAGCCCGTTGCCGATCATTCTGCCCTTGTAACGGCTGCACAGCGCGTGTGCAGCGTCCTCGGAAACGAACAAGCCGTGTTTGTCTGCAATTTCATAAATCCGGTCAAGGTCGCAGACCTGTCCGCTGTAATGTACTGGCACAATGGCTTTTGTTTTCGGCGTAATTTTCTTTTCGATTTCATCCGGGTCAATGCAGGCTGTTTTATAGTCTACATCGGCGAAGACCGGCGTTGCCCCCGTATGGATGATTGTGTTTGCGGTGGAGGCAAAGGTCATTGGGGTGGTGATTACTTCATCGCCCGGGCCGATGCCCTTTGCAAGCAGCGCCACATGCAGCGCCGCGGTGCAGGAGTTCATGGCGACGGCGTACTTGGCGCCGACGAATTGTGCAAACTGCTTTTCAAATTCGTTTGTGCGCGGCCCTTTGGCAATCCATCCGGATTTTAAAGTATCAACCATCTCGTTGATTTCAAGGTCGGTAATATTGGGTAGATTGTATGGAATAAATTTTTCTCTTTTTATGAAACTTCCCATGATTTAACCTCTTTTTCGATTTTCGATTCTCAGGTTGTGCTTGTACAATAAAAATCATGCTCTGTGATCGGTATTTTTAAATTTCCCATCCCATTCACCTTGCGGATTTTTCCGTAAGCGACACGATTATTATAATACAAACAAGGCCCTGCTTAATCAGATTAGACAATAAATCAAACTAAATCATAATACGATTGATATTTAAAGTCAACTATATTGGTGCGTAAATATTGACTAAAAGACGTGTTGGTTATATAATGTACAAGTTATAACAGGATAATTTTTTTGATAAGTTTAGGTAAAGAATGGTGTTCAAATGAGTGAAACAAAGGGCTTTTTTGCGCATCCGAGCGCTTGCGTGGATGATGGCGCGGAAATCGGGTCCGGTACGAAAATCTGGCATTTCTGCCATATCAGCAGCGGTTGCAAAATTGGCGAAAACTGTACTGTGGGGCAAAATGTATTTGTTGCACCAGGTACAAAAATCGGAAATAACTGTAAAATACAAAATAATGTATCCATCTACGAAGGCGTTGAATTAGGCGATTTTGTCTTTTGCGGTCCTTCCATGGTGTTTACCAATGTTCAGCGCCCGCGGTGCAAATATCCACAGCGCGGCGCGGCTTTTTATGCACATACGCCTATTGGAGAGGGTGCGAGCATCGGGGCGAATGCAACCATTGTCTGCGGCCACCGCATCGGGAAAAATGCGTTTATTGCAGCCGGCAGCGTGGTAACCAAGGACGTGCCCGATTATGCCATTATGATGGGGGTTCCCGCCCGTCAGAATGGCTGGGCCTGCGAATGCGGGGAAAAGCTTGGCGAGGACTTAGTCTGCCCGAAATGCGGAAGAAAATATCGGAAGACGGAAAACGGTCTTCAGGAGGAAACAAAATAAATGAAAAAGATAGAATTTAATGACCTTGGCGCACAATACCGCCATTTAAAGGATGATATCGATAAGGGGATTGCCGAAGTGCTCAGCGACTGCCACTTCATTTCCGGCCCGCAGACGGTGGAACTTGAACAAGAGCTTTGCAAATATACTGGCCGGAAATACTGCATCAGCACCAGCAACGGAACGGACTCTCTGCTTATGCCGCTGATGGCAAAGGGAATCGGCCCTGGGGACGCAGTTTTCGTACCGTCCTTTACCTTTTTCGCCACCGCAGAGGTAGCGAGCCTTTTAGGCGCGACACCCGTATTCTGCGACGTGGAAGAGGATACCTTCAATATGGACCCGAAATGCCTTGAAAAAGAGGTGGAAAGGGTTGTAAAAGAGGGTAAACTAAAACCGAAGGCAGTCATTGCGGTCGACCTGTTTGGCCAGCCTGCGGCTTTTCCAGAAATTGAACCGATCTGTAAGAAATACGGCCTGACGCTGATTGAGGATGCCGCGCAGGGATTCGGCGGCCGGATTCAAGACAAGAAGGCGTGCAGCTTCGGCAATTTCTCCGCCACAAGCTTTTTCCCGGCAAAAGCGCTGGGCTGCTATGGCGACGGCGGAGCCGTTTTTACGGACGATGAAGAACAGGCGGCTCTGCTGAAGTCCATCCGCGTTCACGGCAAAGGCTCTTTTAAATATGAAAACGTGCGCATTGGCTTAAATGCAAGGCTGGATACCCTTCAGGCGGCGATCCTTCTCCCGAAGCTGCGTGCGTTTGATGCGGAAACAGAGCACCGCAACTGGGCGGCACAGCGCTATTCCAGCCAGTTAAAGGATAAATTTCAGGTTCCGGTTGTACGGGACGGATATTTTTCCAGCTTTGGATATTATACTCTTAAAGCGGAAAGCGAGGAACAGCGCACCAAAATCATGGCGGCGCTGGAGGCGGCGGGAATTCCATCCATCATTTACTATCCGAAGCCGCTGCATCTGCAAAAGGTTTATGTGCCCCTCGGTTATAAAGAAGGGGACATGCCTGTAAGCGAAAAGCTTTGCAAGACAGTATTCAGTCTTCCTATGCATGGTTATATAACAGAGGATGTTATCGATTATATCTGCAAAACCCTGCGAAATATCTGAAGATGAGGAGAAATACAAATGTCCAGTATGAAAGAAGAATTAATGAATAAAATTCAGAACAAAACCGCGGTTGTCGGAATCGTTGGCCTTGGCTACGTTGGGCTTCCGTTGGCGGTCGAGTTCGCAAAGGCCGGCTACAAGACCATCGGCTTCGACGTGCAGTCCAAAAAGGTCGACGCCGTCAATGCCGGGCACAACTATATCGGCGATATTGTCGGCGATACCTTGAAAGAAGTCGTTGAGAGCGGCGCCCTTTCCGCAACCAGCGATTTTGCCTTTATTAAAGATGTTGACGCGGTGGCAATTGCCGTACCAACCCCGCTGGACAAATACCAGCAGCCGGACATAAGCTATGTAAAGGGCTCTACGGAATCTGTTGCGAAATACCTCCATAGGGGCATGGTCGTTGTGCTGGAGTCCACAACCTATCCCGGCACAACCGAGGAACTGTTAAAGCCGATTCTTGAAACAAGCGGGCTGAAATGCGGCGAGGATTTCTACCTTGCGTTCTCGCCGGAGCGTGTTGACCCAGGCAACAAGCAGTATAAGACAAAGAATACGCCGAAGGTGGTCGGCGGCGTTGGCAAGGACGGCACGGAAATAGCGGCCGCTTTATACCGCAATGTGCTTGAAGGTGGCGTTTTCGAGGTTTCTTCCCCGGCGGTTGCCGAAATGGAGAAGCTTCTGGAAAACACATACCGCAATATCAATATCGGATTGGCGAATGAAATGGCCATCATCTGCCACCGCATGGGCATTAACGTTTGGGAGGTAATCGATGCCGCCAAGACAAAGCCGTACGGCTTCCAGGCATTCTATCCGGGACCGGGGCTCGGCGGCCATTGCATTCCGCTCGACCCGTTCTATCTTTCCTGGAAGGCCCGCGAGTTTGATTATCATACCCGCCTGATTGAAACCTCCGGCGAAATCAACACCAGCATGCCGGAATATGTCGTTGACCGTTGCATGAAAGTGCTCAACCGCAAGAAAATAGCGATGAACGGTGCGAAGGTACTGGTTCTCGGCGTTGCATACAAAGCAGATATCGATGATTACCGCGAAAGCCCGGCGTTAAATGTAATTGATCATTTAATTCAGGAAGGCGCTGAAACCAAGTTTTATGATCCGTATATTCCGGAATACAAGCATAAAGGCGTTGTTCACACCGGTGAAAAGGAATTGACGGATGAGCTGCTGAAAGAGGCGGATATCGTCATCATCTGCACGGCGCATGCCTGCTTCGATTACAACCGGATTCAGAAGCTTTCCAAAGCAGTATTCGACACCAGGAACGCGATGAAGGATGTACAGGATCGTTCCAATATTGAGCTTTTATAAACCCATTTACCCCCGTTTCTTGTAAGTGACGGGGGCATTTTGTGTTGTGTCCGCCCGGTTTGCAATGGCGGAAGAACGATATGCATTAAGATTGACAAAGAAAAGGAGACCCGATATGGAAAAACTTCGTTTTGCCCTGATAGGATGCGGAAGAATTTCAAAGAACCACATAGCCGCAGCAGTTGCAAATTCAGATACGATGGAATTGGCGGTCGTCTGCGACCCGGTATTGGAGAATGCGGAGAAGAAGGCAAAGGATTATCAGGAAGCCGCCGGTACAAAGCCGGCAGTCTATGCCGATTATAAAAAAGCATTGGAGGAGCAGAAAATCGATTGCTGTGCCATTGCGACCGAAAGCGGATACCATGCAGAAATCGCGCTTTACTGCATTCGCCACGGCAAGAACGTACTGGTTGAAAAGCCCATGGCTTTAAGCACCGCCGATGCGGAACAGATGATCCGCGAAGCAAAGGAGCATGGCGTTACTCTCGGCGTCTGCCATCAGAACCGCTTTAACGAGCCGGTTCAGGAGCTGCATAAAGCCATTGAAGACGGCCGCTTCGGCAAGCTGGTAAACGGTACCGCGCGCATTCTTTGGAACCGCGGCATGCCGTATTATGAGCAGGCCCCTTGGCGCGGAACCTGGGCGCAGGATGGCGGCACGCTGATGAACCAGTGCATTCATGACATCGATCTGCTCCAATGGTGCCTTGGCGGCGAACCGGAAACAATTATGGCCATGACAGGGAACTACCTGCGCGATATTCAGGCGGAGGATTTCGGAAGCATTCTGATCCGCTTTAAGAACGGCACAATTGGGATTGTAGAAGGCACCGCCTGCGTATATCCGAAAAATCTGGAGGAAACTCTCTCCATTTTCGGCGCAACCGGCACCGTGGTCATCGGCGGCATTGCCGTGAACCGTATCGAGACTTGGAATTTTGAAACACCTGCCGAGCAGGATGAGCATATCTCCGCCCTTTCCGGCAAAGACCCGAAGGATGTTTACGGCAGCGGGCACAATATGCTGTACGCCGATTATATTCGCGCTGTTCATACGCACACCGATCCGCTGGTCAGCGGAACCGAAGCCATCAAGGCCATGAAGATCATTCTTGCGGCTTATAAGTCGCAGAAAACCGGTCAGCCGGTTGCGTTCGACGGACTCAGCTTTTCCACGCTGGACATGGACAATTCCGACGTCCGTTATCATTGATACGGGGGAATTGGAATGAAAATCGTTACCGTTGTCGGCGCAAGGCCGCAGTTTATCAAGGCTTCGGTAGTTTCCGCGGCGCTTCAAAAGAATTGTACGGAGGTATTGGTTCATACCGGTCAGCATTATGACCATAATATGTCCGACGTGTTTTTCGAGGAGCTTGGTATTCCGAAGCCGGCCTATAATCTGGGCGTGGGTTCCGGTTCGCACGGCCGCCAGACCGGCGAAATGCTGATGAGAATCGAGGATGTCCTGCTGAAAGAAAAACCGGATGTCCTGCTGGTTTACGGCGATACCAATTCGACGCTTGCGGGCGCGCTTGCGGCTTCCAAGCTGCACATTCCGGTTGCCCATGTGGAAGCTGGGCTGCGTTCCTACAATATGCGCATGCCCGAGGAGCAGAACCGCGTGTTAACCGACCATATATCCACGTGGCTTTTCTGCCCGACGCAGACCGCGGCGGAGAATCTGAAAAAAGAGGGAATCACAAAGGGCGTAAGCATCAGCGGAGACGTGATGCTGGATTCCGTTCTCCACTTTTTAAAGGTGGCGCAGAATAACCCGGAGAAAACCGCTATTTTCGACCGGCTTCAAATACAGCCGAAAAAATACCGCCTTGCCACGCTGCACCGGGCGGAAACAACTGACGGCGGGCTGGACGCCATCATCCGTATTTTCAACGCGTTTGAAAAACTCCCCCAGCTTGTCGTTCTGCCGATTCATCCAAGGACAAGGCCGCTCGCGGAAGAAGCAATTGCAAAGTGCGGCTTCCGGAACATTAAGCTGATCGATCCGGTAGGCTACCTTGAAATGCTTCTTCTCACCTCAAACGCCTGCCAGGTTATGACCGATTCCGGAGGGCTCCAAAAGGAAGCATGGTTCATGGAAGTGCCGTGTATCACGCTCCGGCAGGAAACCGAATGGGTGGAAACGCTCAACGGGAACTGGAATGTACTGGCAAAGCTTACGACCGAGGACATTTACGAGAAAGCGATGCATACTGTTCCGGAACCGGCCGCCCGCGGTCAGATGCCGTTCGGCGACGGAAAAGCGTCTGAAAAAATTGCGGCTGCATTGCTGAACGGCTAGTTTCGAATCCTTTTTTCTGAATGCAAGGGGTTATGTATGAATATTATTTATATCAATCATTATGCTGGCTCCACTCAGCACGGCATGGAATTCCGACCGTATTTTATGGCGAAGCGATGGGCCGCGGCGGGGCATAACGTTACAATCGTTGCCAGCTCCTATTCTCACCTGCGTACGAAGAATCCGGATATGCAGGGGAACGACACCATGGAGCAAATGCTGGACGGCGTGCGTTATTTTTGGATAGCCGGCCCGGAATACCACGGGAACGGCGTAGGACGCATTAAAAATATGCTTTCGTTTTTGCACGGGCTTTACAAATACGGTGATGAAATTGCGGCGCAGGGGAAGCCGGATGCGGTAATTGCGTCTTCCACCTATCCGCTGGACATTTATCCCGCGCATAAGCTCGCGAAAAAATACGGCGCTATGCTGATTTACGAGGTGCACGACCTTTGGCCGCTCAGCCCGATTGAGCTTGGCGGCATGAGCCCGTACCATCCCTATATTATGGTAATGCAGGCGGCGGAAAATTACTGCTATAAGCACAGCGATTATGTGGTTTCGCTGCTCCCGAACGCCAAAGGGCATATGGTGGAGCATGGCCTGAAGCCGGAAAAATTTATCTGTATTCCAAACGGGATTATTAAAGCGGACTGGGAAAAGCCGATGGCGAACCCGCCGGTGTATTACGATAAGCTGAAAAAGTATCATGACGAGGGCTATTTCCTCATCGGCTATACCGGCGCGCACGGAATTGCCAATGCACTGGACAGCTTTGTCGAAGCGGGGGAAATGCTTCGGGAAGAGAAGATCAAGCTACTCCTGATCGGCCCCGGCCCCGAACGGGAACGGCTGATTCAAAAGGTGAAAGACAGAGATCTGGGCGAAACAGTAGAACTGCTGGAGCCGGTAAAACGCGGCCAGATTCCGGAGCTTTTACACCAGATGGACGCGCTTTATGTTGGCCTGCAAAGACAGCCCCTGTTCCGTTTCGGTGTAAGCCCGAATAAGCTCATGGACTACATGATGGCGGCGAAGCCGGTTATCTTTGCTATTGAAGCGGGCAACGATATGGTTGCGGATGCAAACTGCGGTATTTCCATCCCGCCGGAGGACAGCGAAGCGATTGCCGAAGCCGCGCGCAAGCTCGCGTCCTTATCCAAGGAGGAGCTTAGCGCCATGGGCGAGCGGGGGAAAAGGTATATCCTCGAGAACAACGAATACGACGTTCTTTCGCAGAAATTCCTGGATGTCTTTTCCATGCCGTATTAAATGATAGCTTTTCAACTATGCGTATTTGCTTTCCTATGCGATTGCAGCGAAAAAGGGCGGCCGGACGGCTGCCCTTTTTTCTTATATTCCCAGTTCGGTCATTTTGTCGCGCAGCTTGATGAAGTCATCAAAAGCGGCAGGTTTGTTGCCTGGGTTTCGTAAAAGCGCGGCGGGATGAAGGGTCGCCATCATCCAAACGCTGTTTTTCTCAAAAAACATACCATGCTCCTTGGTGATTTTTATATCCGGCTTTATCAGCCTCATCGCGGCGATTCGTCCAAGACAGACAATGATCTTCGGACGTATCAGCGCCACTTGGTTACGCAGCCACTTAATGCAGACGTCCTGTTCTTCCGGCAGCGGATCCCGATTTTGCGGCGGCCTGCATTTCACAATATTCGCTATGTAAATATTGGTATGCCGGTCAAGATCGATCGCCGCAAGCATTTTATCAAGCAGCTGGCCGCTTCTGCCGACAAACGGCTCCCCTTGTAAGTCTTCATTTTCGCCGGGTCCTTCTCCAACAAAAAGGACTTTTGCCTGCTCGTTTCCAATACCGAATACCAGGTTGGTTCTTTTTTCGCACAGCCCGCATTCGTGGCATTGTAAACACGCGGATTTCAATTCTTCCCAGTTATCGTACAAAATGTATTGCCACCCTTCGTTTTTATAGATTTATTATAACATTTAAATCGGAAATGAAACAGCAGAAAATCTTTGCTGTTAAAAATATGGATTTTCTAATTTTTATTTTAATGAAAGCTTTTTGAATAGCAATAATTGTGAAAGTATCAAGAACTATTGGCTGTGATTCTATTTTTTGTAAATATAGCTTTTACAAATTATAGAAACGGCCCAAGGCCGGGATTTTTCACTTGAACCGTTCGATCGAAAATAAAAAAGGGTTGTCTTTTTTGCAGGGATCGTTTATAATATATTGGCTGGTATAAAAGCAAGGCAGATGCGTGCAATAGGATATGCAGGCGGGCGGGCTCTGTACGGCAGGGTACCGTGAACCATGTCAGGCGGGGAACCGAGCAGCATTAAGCGGATTTCCCTGTGCGATACAGGCGGTCTGGTCGTCTGCATATCCTAGTGCATGATATACCGTTTTCAACGGTCTGTCTTGCTTTCAATTTGTTTAAAGGCGGTGTTCGCTTGTATCAGGTTCTGTACAGAAAATGGAGGCCCAAGGTGTTTGCCGACGTTGTCGGCCAGCCGCAGGTAACCGTTACGCTGAAAAATGAACTGATGGCCGGACGTATCGCGCACGCCTATCTGTTTACCGGTTCAAGGGGAACGGGGAAAACCACCTGCGCCAAAATTTTGGCAAAAGCGGTAAACTGCCTGCACCCTGTGAACGGGGATCCCTGCGGGGAGTGCGAGATATGCCGCGGAGTGGAAAGCGGTTCCGTCATGGATATTGTGGAAATAGACGCCGCCAGCAACAACGGTGTGGACAATATCCGTTCACTCCGTGAAGAAGCGAATTTTACTCCTGCCGCCGCAAAATACAGGGTATATATCATTGACGAGGTGCATATGCTTTCCGCCGGTGCATTTAACGCGTTGCTGAAAACACTGGAGGAACCGCCCGCCCACGTCATCTTTATTCTTGCGACGACGGAGGTGCATAAGCTGCCGGCTACGATCCTTTCGCGCTGCCAGCGCTTTGATTTCCATCGTATTCCGCCAGAGGACAGCGCGGATCGTCTTATTTACGTTACGCAGCAGGAGGGCGCGGAGCTTGACCGGCAGGCCGCTCTTTTGATTGCCCGGCTTGCGGACGGCGCTATGCGCGACGCGCTTTCGCTCTTGGATCAATGCCTTGGCCGGAGCAAGCAGATTACCGTTGAAGTCGTAAATGAAACCGCCGGACTCGTCGGTAGGGAGCACCTTTTTGAATTGACCGATGCGATCAAAACAAAGGATTCCGGCCACGCGCTGGAAATCATTGATCAGCTTCACAATGCCTCCAAGGATATGGGAAGGCTGTGCGAGGAGATGTCTTCCCATCTCCGCAATTTGATGCTCATAAAGACCACAAAGGATGCGCGCGGGATGATCGTTGTGTCCGATGCGGAATACGAAAGCCTGACAAAACAGGCGCTTTCCATGCCGCTTTCGGCTATCCTGCACGGGTTGGACACTATGCAGTCCGCGCTGGAAAAAATGTACCGCGGCGGCGACCGGCGCATTGAGTTCGAAATGGCGATGATACGCCTTTGCGCGCCGGAGCTGGACACCTCGCCGGAGGCGCTGATACGGCGCATAGAGGCTTTGGAAAGCGGTGTGGTAAGATCCGCAAGGATCGGTTTACCACAGAAGCCGAATGAAAAAAAGGCAGCTCCAAACGGTGTGCCTGCGGATTTGCAGGAGAAATCCATACCGGCAGAGAAGGCGGAAGAAAACGAAAAAACTGCTTCCCTGCTTCTGCAGAAGTCTGTGCAGGAGCTTCAGGAAAACGCGCAGCCTTTGGCGGAATGGCCGGAAGTGCTGCAGATATTAAAGAATTACTCCCATGTTACCGCAACCGCTTTTAATGGTTCAACCGCGTACATCAGCGGATCCTATGTGCTGATTGATGCCCCGAATGAAATCGCGTTCCGGCTTCTTCGGGAACAGACCCAGCGTGACCATATGCGCCGCGCGATTCAGCAGGTGACGGGGAAGGTGTATAATTTAGGACCATATAAAGGCCGGAAAGCGGAAAAGACAACGGATCCGCTCGCGGAGCTTGCCGGATTAGCGGAAAGCGAAGGAATTCCGGTCATTAAGAAATAAAGAAGACAAGCAGGAGGAGTTTTGATATGAAAGCAAGATTGCCACAAGGTTACGGTGGGGGCGGAGCTGCCAATTTACAGCAGTTAGCGCGTCAGGCCCAAAAGATTCAGGAAGATATGGATCGGATAACGGCGGAGCTGGAAGTGAAGGAATATTCCGCGACAGCCGGCGGCGACGCTGTGAAAGCAACCGTAACCGGTAAGATGGAAGTAAAATCCATCGATATTAAACCCGAGGTTGTTGACCCGGAAGACGTTGAAATGCTTTCCGATCTGGTGATCGCCTCTGTAAACGAGGCGCTTCGTGCGGCTGCAGCGGACAAGGCGCGGAGTATGGAGAAAATTTCAGGCGGCATTAATATGCCGGGGATGTTCTAAGTCCTATGCCGACGTATAATGTAGCGCCGCTTTCACGCTTAATTGAGCAGTTCGAGCGCTTGCCCGGAATCGGGCACAAAAGCGCACAGCGGTTGGCGTATTATATCCTTGGACTTACCAAAGAGGAAGCGCAGAGTTTCTCCGATGCCATCATGGACGCGCATGAAAAAATTCATTACTGTAAAAAATGCTGTAACCTGACCGATCAGGAGCTTTGCCCCATTTGCCGCAATGAGACGCGGGATCAGTCTATTATTTGTGTGGTGGAAGACCCGCGGGATGTGATTGCGCTGGAACGCACGAATGAGTTTAACGCCACCTATCATGTTTTGCACGGAACGATTTCGCCGCTGAACGGGATTGGCCCCGATCAGCTGTGCATTAAGGAGCTCTTGGCAAGAGTCAATGACGGTAAGGTAAAGGAAGTCATAATGGCCACGAATCCTACGGTAGAGGGCGAGGCAACAGCAATGTACATTTCCCGCCTTTTAAAGCCACTTGGTGTAAAGGTTACGCGGCTTGCTTACGGGATTCCCGTGGGCGGGGATCTGGAATATGCCGATGAAGTCACGCTTTCTCGCGCAATAGAAGGGCGGAGCGAAATCTAGTTTACATAATACTTGACTTTTTTTCGTGCCTGTGTTATGCTCATATTCCGGTAAGAATGGAGGCTTTTTATGCCCAAAGAAAATTTAAAAACATTAGCGCAAAATAAAAAAGCCTTTCATGATTATTTTGTTGAAGAAAGTATGGAGGCTGGTATTGAGCTGCGCGGTACGGAAGTGAAGTCGCTCCGTAAAGGGCAGGTTAATTTGAAAGATGCATGGTGCTCGATTGTAAAGGGTGAGCTTTTAGTAAACGGAATGCATATCAGCCCATATGAGCAGGGAAATATTTTTAATCAGGATCCGATGCGCGTTCGCCGGTTGCTGATGCACAAGCGGGAGATTATGCGTCTGTTTGGTTTGGTAAAGCAGGACGGGTATTCTTTGATTCCGCTGTCGGTTTATTTGAAAGGCTCCATTGTGAAGGTACAGGTGGGGCTTTGTAAGGGCAAAAAACTGTACGATAAGCGTGCCGTTATGGCGGCAAAGGCGGCGAAGCGCGATATTGACCGTGCGCTCAAAGAGAAAAACAGAGGATAAGGCGTATTTTTCGTTGCATTTACGTAGAATAGAATCAAAATCGATTCTGTTTATAATGGGGATGTAAAGGTTTCGACGGGGATTGTGAGCCTTAGTAAGCGAGTAGCGGTGCGGGACCGCTATAAAATCCGCAATTTAAAAAATAAACGACAACAATACAGTTGCGTACGCAGCCTAATTAGGTTGCCGTCTTTACCGGGAATACCGCGGCCCGGATAAAGGCGTCGATTAGCGGTGAACGTGACCGAAGAACGCCTTTACTTTGGTCTTGATTGAAAGGCTACTGAACCGCAGAGCCTGCCTTTGGGCGCTGCGCGGAGGGAATGTAAAATCAAAGGCTACACTCGTAGAAAGCTTTGGTAAGCGATTTTCGGACACGAGTTCGACTCTCGTCATCTCCACCAAATGGACATTACACGAACACCTATTATTTCAAGGGCGGCTTTGCCGTTACGGTGTGGATGTAAGGTCAAACAGAAAACAGCAGTTAAGGTAGAAATACCATGACTGCTGTTTTTAATTTTGGTTTAATCGCGCAGATAATTAAAACAGAAAGAAAAACTATATTGATTGTGTCGAAAATAGTGTTATTATAATAAATATAGAAAATATTGCTTTAGGAGGAAGTTGAATGATTGTTACAGAAGGGACGAAATTATTTGATGAATCGAATAATAGCTATATTATTGATAGCGTAATTGGCCACGGTGGATTCGGTATTGTATATAAGGCTTATCGAGAAAGTGATAAAAAGCCTTTTGCTATTAAAACTATGCTATCTTCGTTTGAATCAGAACAGGATTATTTTTCCTTCAAAAATGAAGTCAAATCCGCCATTGAGATAAATTCGGAATATGTAATAAACTATGAATATGTTCATGATGGGAATGTATTCAATAAGTTACCACCTTATATAATAATGGAGTTTGCGAACCAAGGCACATTAACTAATCTTTTTAATGTTCATGTGAGAAAGGGAGAATTTTTTACTAATTCCGAGTTAAAAGAAGTATTTAATCAGCTTGCGGTAGGGATGCTTGAGATTAATAAAAAATTAGTTCATAGAGATATAAAAATGGACAATATTCTTTTGTCTAATGAAAAAGTTAAGATTAGTGATTTTGGTTTATCTAAATTTGTTAATGAGAGTACCCGCACTATGACTTTTAAAGGATATGGATCAGTTTTATATGTTGCACCCGAAGCATGGAAAAACGAAAAGAATACGATTCAAATGGATATATATTCAATGGGAATAGTTTTTTATCAATTAGAGTCTGTTAACACTATTGCATTAAAGTATAAAATATAGTATAATAATTATATGGAAATAACAAAAGAACAATTTGATCGAATTGCCTCATATCTTCCGCGGCAACGTGGAAATGTGAGTATGAGCAATCTTCAA
>NZ_JAJUFJ010000018.1:0-18553 GCF_029266045.1 Caproiciproducens galactitolivorans
GGTTTGCAGCGTGGTGGCCGAGGAATACCCGATCCCGGTCATGAAGCTCGGCGTGAACGATGTGTACGGCCATTCCGGCCCGGCGGCGGATCTCCTCGACGAGTTCGGGCTCAGCACCCGCCATATTGCGGAGGCAGTAAAGAAATTTCTCAAAAAATAAGCATTTCCTTTAATAAGGGGCGGCCGGAAATTCCGGCCGCCCTTCATATTGTTTGCGATTTGAAAATATGATAGAATAAGGCAAAGTTCAGAAGGATAAAAGGGTGTTGCGAATGAATTACGACGAGCTGATTACGCTGACCACCGACGTGGGCAGCCTTCTGCTTTCAAACGGAGCGGAAATCTATCGCGTAGAGGAGTCCATGCAGCGTATTTTTCGTGCCTATGGGGTGAATACGGGTGAAATTTTCGCGATTCCCACCTGTATTAACGTTACTATTGTTACACCCGAGGGCAGGCCAGTTACCCTGATCCGCCGGATTCCTGTCCGCAGCACCAACCTTGACCGTGTGGAAAGGGGCAATGCCCTTTGCCGCCGCATTTGCAGCGAGCGGCCCGATTTTAAGACGGTTCGCCGTGAATTGGCCCAGATTGAGCACCGGCCTGTTTACGGGCTGGGGTTCCAAATTGTCATGTTCGCGCTGGTCGCATTTTTCTTTACGCTTTTTTTCGGCGGTAATTTTTCAGACGCATTCTGCTCTATGTTTTGCGGCGCGGTAATCAAAATCGTCTGCCATTTTATGAATAAGTTCGACGCCAATCCTTTTTTTGTGAACATGGTTTCCAGCTTTGCCGCTGCCGCGCTGGTTATGTATGCCGCGCAGTTCGACATGGCACTGAATATTGATAAGGTGATTATCGGCGCCTTGATGAACCTGGTTCCCGGCATTGCTATCACCAGTTTCATGCGCGACATTATCGCCGGGGACCTGATGGCGGGGCTGATCCGCTTTACCGAGAGCATGCTGGTGGCTACGGCGATTGCCATTGGGGCGGGTATCGCGCTGACTTTGTCGCGCATGATTTGGGGGGTGTGAGAAATGACGGATTTTATCCCCTGCATTTGGGCTTTTCTCGCCTGTATCCCCTTTGGGGCGGTTATGAACCTGCGTGGAAAAACATTGCTTTTCGCCTCGCTCGGCGGTGGGATCGGTTGGTTTTTCTACCTTTTCAGCAATCCCCTTCAGAATGATATTATGCAGTATTTTGTCGCAACCATCGCCATCTCCGTTTATTCGGAGATTATGGCGCGGCTATTTAAAATGCCGGTTACGGGCTTCCTGCTTGCGGCCATGCTACCCATGGTTCCCGGCGGCGGCATCTATTACACTATGGAATACTGCGTAATCGGGAACAATGAAATGTTTATTGAAACGGGAATCCATACATTG
This sequence comes from Caproiciproducens galactitolivorans, assembly GCF_029266045.1. Lineage (NCBI taxonomy): Bacteria > Bacillati > Bacillota > Clostridia > Eubacteriales > Acutalibacteraceae > Caproiciproducens > Caproiciproducens galactitolivorans. The sequence goes on from NZ_JAJUFJ010000018.1 coordinate 1,392, forward strand.
GGCATTGCCGGGGCGCTCGCTGTGGGAACGCTTCTTGTTTCGTCCCTTGTGCGGCTCTGGCACATCGTTACGCAGGGAAGGAAAATATAATAAAAAATTATGTACTTTCATAGTAAACTTTGACGATTTTACGATGTCTTCACAGGTGTAAAATGGAAGGCCGCTATTCCCTAATGCCCGGGTATGTGCTATAATAAAACGGATATTATGAAAGCAAGCCGCAGGAAGGGCAGAGCTTTGGCGGCAGAAAAAAGAGCCGGATATAGGAGCGTTTTCAAATGGTCATACTCGGAATTGATCCCGGCTATGCGATTGTGGGCTACGGCGTTATCCGCGCACAGCGCGGGCGCTATCAGCCGCTGGAGCATGGTGCGGTTGTTACAAAGGCGGGCGAGGATTTTAACCGCCGGCTTGAGGTGATTTATGATTCGCTCACGAAGGTGATGAACCAATGGAAACCGGAGGCCGCAGCGATTGAAAAGCTGTACTTCCAAAACAACCAGAAAACGGCGATCGGGGTTGCGGAAGCAAGGGGTGTTATCCTTTTAGCGGCGCAGAAAGCCGGAATTGAAGTCTTTGAATATACGCCCTTACAGGTAAAAATGGCCGTTACCGGCTACGGGCAGGCTCTGAAACCGCAGGTAATGGAAATGACGCGCAGGCTTCTGTGCCTGAAGGAAATGCCGAAACCGGACGATACCGCGGACGCGCTTGCCATGGCGATCTGCCACGGTCAGGCGGCCGGTTCGGCTTTAAGGCGAAACCTTCTGAAACGTACGGACTGTTTTAAATAAGAAAAGACCGGATGGGCCGGTTACGGGAGAAAAGATGTTTTACAGTATAAAAGGAATTTTAACGCATATGGAACCCGGTGTTGCCGTGGTAGAGTGCGGCGGGATCGGGTTTAAATGCCTGACATCGCTCAGCACCCAGCGCGCGCTGCCCAAAATCGGGGAGCAGGTTCTGCTGTACACGCACTTGAATGTGCGCGAGGATGCGCTGGATTTGTTTGGCTTTGCAACGCTGAGGGAGCTTAACTGCTTTAAAATGCTTACGGGAGTGAGCGGCGTAGGGCCGAAGGTTGGTTTGGCAATTCTTTCCGAACTGACTCCGGAACAGGTCGCTGCGGCGGTGGCGACCGGGGACAGCAAGGCACTTACCCGCGCAAACGGCGTGGGACCAAAACTGGCGCAGCGCATTGCCCTTGAACTGAAGGATAAAGTGAAAGGTTTGCAGACGGGGTCGGCCGGTTTTGCACCTGCGGGCCCGGTTTCCGCCGCGGCAAACGCGGATGCGGCGGTGAATGCGCTGACGGTGCTTGGCTATTCGCCCACAGAGGCCGCTGCGGTGGTGGCGGGATTTGATTCGGCTCTTCCCGTGGAGGAACTGATCCGCCTGTCGCTGAAAGCAATGGGCGGCGGCATGAAATAAAGAATGATCAAAGAGGGAATCCCCTTTTTCAAGGAGGGAGAACCGGAAATTGAATTACGATGAAAACACAAGTGATTACGATTTTGAAAACCGGATGGTTGCGCCGGAGTACGTTCCCGAGGACGCCGAGGTTGAAAACCCTCTGCGCCCGAAGGTGCTTTCAGAATATATCGGGCAGCAAAAGGTGAAGGAAAACCTTGCGATCTTTATTGAAGCGGCAAAGCAGCGGAAAGAATCGCTGGATCACGTGCTGCTTTACGGCCCGCCGGGACTGGGAAAGACCACTCTTGCGGGGATTATCGCAAACGAGCTGAATGTGAACCTTCGCATTACGTCCGGACCTGCAATTGAAAAGCCGGGGGATCTGGCTGCCTTGTTAACGAACCTGAACCCGGGCGATGTTCTGTTTATCGACGAAGTGCACCGCCTGTCGCGGAGCGTGGAGGAAATCCTTTACCCTGCGATGGAGGACTACGCACTAGATATTATTACTGGGAAGGGGCAGATGGCGGCTTCTTATCATCTGCCGCTTCCAAAGTTTACGCTGGTCGGTGCGACCACCCGCGCCGGGCAGCTTTCCGCGCCTTTGCGCGACCGCTTCGGCGTTGTGCTCCGGCTTGAGATGTATTCCCCGCAGGAGCTGGCGCAGATTGTTACCCGGAGCGCAAGTATTCTGGATATCCCTATTGAACCGGACGGCGCTCTAGAAATTGCTTCGCGTTCGCGCGGCACGCCGCGTATTGCCAACCGGCTTTTGAAGCGCGTGCGCGATTTTGCACAGGTTATCAGCGGCGGCGTCATTACGTATGAGTCCGCGAAAGAGGGCTTGGACCGGTTGGAGATTGACGAAATCGGCCTGGATGCGAACGACCGGCGCATGCTGAACGCGCTGATTAAATTTTACAAGGGCGGCCCGGTCGGGCTGGAAACCCTTGCGGCTGCGATCGGCGAAGAAGCTGTTACCCTTGAGGATATCTACGAACCCTATCTGATGCAAATTGGATTTTTAAACCGGACCCCGCGCGGCCGATGTGCCACGCAAGCGGCGTATCTGCATTTGGGGTTAACCCCGGCTTCCTGTGAGGATGGTCAGCAGAAGCTGTTCTAATCCATAGAAAATACTGGTTCCCGGCGGCGGAAAAAGTTGCCGCTTTCAAATTTATATTTATCAATAATGGGAGTTGTTCATAGTATGGGAAGACTTTTTGGTACAGACGGCGTCAGAGGAATTGCAAACAGCGAGCTGACCTGCGAAATGGCGATGAACATCGGCCGCGCGGCCGCTATGGTGCTGACCGATAACAACCGCCGCCACCCCAAGATCCTGATCGGAAAGGATACGCGCCTTTCTTCCGATATGTTGGAAAGCGCCATAACCGCGGGGCTTTGCTCCGTCGGCGCAAATGTTGTGCAGCTCGGCGTTGTCCCAACCCCGGCGGTCGCTTATCTGGTTGGAAAATACAAGGCGGACGCGGGCGTAATGTTAACCGCCAGCCATAACCCCTGTGAATTTAACGGGATTAAAATTTTCAGTGGCGACGGCTACAAGCTTCCGGACGCGCTGGAGGAGCAGATCGAAGCGATCGTGCTCGACCATGCGCAGAAGCCGGCCTGCCCGATCGGCGGCGATATCGGTAGCGTGTCGGTGGCGGAGAATACCGTGCGCGATTATGTAGATCATATTAAAAGTACCGTCCCCTTTGCGCTGGACGGCATGAAAATCGGCATTGATTGCGCAAACGGTTCCGCAAGCCGTACGGCGGAACTGCTGTTTACCGAGCTGGGCGCCGAATGCCATATGCTGGCGAACCAGCCGAACGGAGTAAATGTGAATGAAAACTGCGGCTCCACCCATATCGAAAGCCTGATGACCTTTGTAAAGGAAAATCATCTGGACGCGGGCGTTGCGTTTGACGGTGACGCGGATCGCTGCCTTGCGGTCGATGAAAAGGGCCAGCTGGTGGACGGCGATTATCTGATGGCAATCTGTGCCGCGGATCTGAAAAGCCGCGGCAAGCTGAATAAAAACACCGTGGTCGGCACAATCATGACAAATATGGGCTTTAACCGCTTTTGCGACGACAACGGCTTGAAATTTTCCGCCACAAAGGTCGGCGACCGTTACGTGCTGGAGGAAATGCTTCTCGAAGGCTACAACTTTGGCGGCGAACAGAGCGGGCATATCATCTTCCTTGATTTTGCGACAACGGGCGACGGAGAATTGACCGCCGCGCAACTTTTGAGCATCGTACACCGCAGGGGGGCGAAGCTTTCGAGCCTTGCCACCCTGATGACGCGCTACCCGCAGGTTATGGTCAATGTAGGCGTCAGCGCGGAGGGCAAGCTTCGTTTCTATACTGATGATAAGGTAAAGGAATCGATCGATAAAGCAAAGAAGAAGCTGGGCGAAAACGGCCGCGTCGTCGTGCGCCCCTCCGGAACGGAACCGCTGCTCCGCGTTATGATCGAGGGCGAGGATCCGGATTATATTAGTGCGCTGGCGAATTCCGTAGCCGACGTGATTCGGGAAAGACTGGCGTAATAAGGCGGAATCAAAGAAAAAGTAGGTATCAAATTGAGAACTGCAAACTGGAAGGATTATGAACTGATCGACACATCCGCGGGCGAAAGGCTGGAACGGTGGGGAAATGTCATCCTCATCCGGCCCGACCCGCAGATTATCTGGAATACGCCGAAGGACGACCCGCTGTGGCGCGGGGCAAACGCCCGGTACAACCGCTCGTCCACCGGTGGCGGAAGCTGGCAGGAAATGAAAAAAGTACCGCCAATGTGGAAAATCCAGTACGGCGAGCTGACGTTCCAGCTCAAGACCATGGGCTTTAAGCATACGGGCATTTTTCCGGAGCAGGCCGTGAACTGGGATTTTGTAATGAAGAAAATCCAAAGCGCCAACCGTCCGGTAAAAGTACTGAACTTGTTCGGCTACACCGGTGCGGCAACCCTTGCCTGCTTAAAGGCGGGGGCGTCGGTCTGCCATGTGGACGCGTCCAAAGGAATGGTTGCCTGGGCGAAGGAGAACGCCGCCGCTTCCGGCCTTTCCGACTGCCCTGTGCGCTGGCTGGTTGACGACTGCGTTAAATTTGTGCAGAGGGAGCACCGGCGAGGAAATACGTACGACGGCATTATTATGGATCCGCCCTCCTACGGGCGCGGCCCGAACGGCGAAGTGTGGAAGCTGGAGGAACAGCTTTACTCGCTGGTGGAGCTATGCGTTCCGATCCTTTCGGAACATCCGCTGTTCTTCCTTTTAAACTCCTATACGACGGGGCTGTCCCCGGCGGTTATGGAATACCTTCTGGGCGTGCTGATTCAGAAAAAATTCGGAGGCCGGATTTCGTCGGACGAAATCGGACTGCCGGTTACCCGGAGCGGGCTGGTTCTTCCCTGCGGAAGCACCGCGATCTGGGAGAGCCGATAAACGAGAAACAGGTAGGATTTGGAATGGATTATATCAATGCGGAAAATATCACTTTCAGCTATGACGAACCGGAAGCCGCCGAGCGCCACGAGGTGCTCCGCGGCGTTTCGCTGGGAATCCGCAAGGGCGAATTCGTAGCGCTTTTAGGGCATAACGGTTCGGGAAAATCCACAATCGCGAAAACCTTTAACGCCATGCTGTTGCCGAGCGGCGGAAAGGTATATGTTGATAAAATGGATACGCAGGACGAAAGTGTCCTTTATGAAATCCGCCGCCGCGTCGGCCTTGTGTTACAGAATCCGGACAATCAGCTTGTTGCGAGCGTGGTTGAGGAGGACGTGGCCTTTGGGCCCGAAAACCTGGGCGTTCCTCCGGAGGAAATCCGCCGCAGGGTGGACGAAGCCTTGAAAGCGGTGGAAATGTACGATTTCCGGCTGAACGCGCCGTACAAGCTGTCCGGCGGCCAGAAACAGCGTATTGCCATCGCGGGCATCATCGCCATGCAGCCGGACTGCATCGTGCTGGACGAGCCTACCGCCATGCTTGACCCGCGCGGGCGTACGGAAGTTCTAGACACGCTCCACAAGCTGAACAGGGAAAAAGGAATTACCATTGTTTTAATTACGCATTATATGGACGAGGCCGTACAGGCCGGCCGGGTTATCGTGATGGACAGCGGCCGCATCCTCACAGAAGGATCCCCCCAAGAGGTGTTTTCACAGGTGGAACTGCTGAAAAAGCATCAGATGGATGTACCGCAGGTAACGGAACTGGCTTATCGTTTAAAGGCGGTCGGATTTGATTTGCCGGGTTGTCCGCTGACGATTGAGGAATGTGTCGCGGCGCTGGAACCGCTTTTAAAGAAAGCTACAGTAGGAGAAGCTTATGGCGATCATTGAAACAAAGAATTTAACCTATACCTACGGACAGGGAACGCCGTTCCAGAAAACTGCGGTTGAAAATATAAATATCGCAATTAAGCAAGGTGAGTTTATCGGCGTTATCGGGCATACCGGTTCGGGAAAATCCACTTTGATTCAACAGTTGAACGGCCTTCTGCGCCCGACAAGCGGTACGGTGCTCCTGAACGGGAAAGACATCTGGGAGGATCCGAAGAAAATCCGCAGCGTACGTTTCAAGGTGGGGATGGTGTTCCAGTACCCGGAGCATCAGCTCTTTGAAGAAACCGTACTGAAGGATATTGCGTTCGGTCCGGGAAACATGGGGCTGGGCAAGGACGAAATTCTGAAACGGGCGCGCGCGGCCGCCGAATTTGTCGGGCTAAAAGAGGAACTGCTTGAAAAAAGCCCGTTTGAGCTTTCGGGCGGGGAGAAGCGCCGCGTGGCGATCGCCGGCGTGATTGCCATGGACCCGGATGTCCTGATTCTGGACGAGCCCACGGCGGGGCTTGACCCGCGCGGCCGTGACGTGCTGTTAAGCCAGATTGTCACCTATCATAAAACGCGGCACAATACGATCCTGCTGGTATCCCACAGCATGGAAGATATCGCCCGCACAGCGGATCGCGTGCTTGTGATGAATGCCGGCCATGCGGCGATGTTTGATACAACTGAAAACGTGTTCGCGTGCGACCGGGAGCTGGAAAAAATGGGGCTTCGCGTACCGCAGATAACAAAAATCATGGCGGTACTGAAGGCGAAGGGGTACCCGGTGGGAACCGCCCTGACGGTCGAGCAGGCTTTAAAAGAATTGATACCGCTTTTGGGAAAGGGGAACCGGAACCATGATTAGGGATATTACGCTCGGTCAATATATTCCGGGAAAATCTTTTATTCACCGCCTTGACCCGCGTGTGAAAATTATTATTACCTTTGTTTATATTGTATTTATTTTTGTCGCTTCAAACTTCGAAGGGCTGCTGACGATGTCGGTGCTGATTCTCGGTATTCTTCTCTTGTCTGGCGTACCGCTCAGCCAGTATTTCAAGAGCTTGAAAGCGATTTTATTCGTTGTGATCTTTACTTCCGTCCTGAACCTGTTTTACGGGAGCGGAAACGTGCTGTGGAGCTGGGGGGGTATCCAGATTACCTCAGGCGGGGTGGCCAACGCGGTCTTTGTTACCATCCGCATCATCAGCCTGATTCTGTTTAGCTCCGTCCTGACGTTTACCACGTCCCCGACCGAGCTAACCGACGCGCTGGAGCGGATTATGAAGCCGCTGAAGTTGCTGCACGTCAAGGTGCATGAAATCGCCATGATGATGACGATTGCGCTGCGCTTTGTACCCACCCTTCTGGAAGAAACCGATAAAATCATGAGTGCGCAGAAGGCAAGGGGCGCCGACATGGAAAGCGGCGGGCTCATGCAGCGCATCCGGGCGCTCATCCCGATTTTGATTCCGCTTTTCGTTTCGTCGTTCCGGCGGGCATATGACCTTGCCATGGCCATGGAATGCCGGTGTTACCACGGCGGCGAGGGCCGAACCAAAATGAAGGTGCTGCATGCAACGTCGTTGGACGCGGTGGCGGTTGTTGTTTCAATGGTTGTCTGTGCGGCGGTTGTTGCCTGCAACCTGTATTTTCCGGCGGTTCTGCATTAATTTATGGTTTATTTAAGATCTGTTCAAATACTGGAACAGTTTTTTCGGTAGAATGGCGTTCTGGACAAAATTTCAGAGAGGAGCGGTGTTATGCGGAACCTTCTGCTGACCATTTGTTACGACGGCTCGGGCTATCACGGCTGGCAGATCCAGCAGAACGCCGTTTCCGTTCAGCAGGTATTTCAGGAAGCCCTTGTCCGGGTGCTTCATGAAAAACCGGATATTAAGGGCTGCAGCCGTACGGATTCGTTCGTGCATGCCCGGGAATACTGCGTCAGCCTTAAAACAGAGCATACCATTCCCTGCGCGCGGCTTTTGGGCGCGCTGAACCATTTCCTTCCCGAGGATATCGCGGTGCTGGACTGCCGGGAGGTTTCGCCCGACTTTCACGCGCGTTATTCCTGCATCGGCAAGGAATATGTTTACCAAATCTGGAACAATCCTGTACGCAACCCCTTTTTGAATCACCGTGCGCTGCATTACTGGTATGCGCTTGACTTGGACAAGCTTAACAAAGCCGCTGCCCACTTTTTGGGGGCGCATGATTTCAGCTCGTTCTGCACAATGGACGCGCGTGAACGCGGGAATTTTGTCCGTACGATTACGAAAGCGGAGTGTGCGCGGGAAGGCGACATGGTTACCTTTACGGTAGCTGCCGACGGTTTTCTTTACAATATGGTCCGTATAATGGTGGGAACCCTTCTGCGTGTGGCGCAGGGCAAGCTTCAGCCGGAGGATATCCCCCGGATTATCGAAGCCAAAGACCGCAAAGCAGCCGGGCCGACCGCGCCGCCCTGCGGCCTGTATTTAAATCATGTTTATTATGAGGATGTGAAGTGAGCATGGGCGACGCGGGACGGCGTTACGATACAGTTGAGATAGACACAGCCAAACATCTTCCTCAGAAAGAAAGGCGGAAAAGGAACCGGCGCAGCCACCGGGAGCCCCGTATTCCGCGCTGGGTCTATAAAATCATTGTCATCCTGATTCTTTGCGTAGTTTCGATGCTCGTTTGGTTTAACCGAAGTAATCTGACCCCTGAAAATGTGCTGGACTGGGTGCACGACAGCGTTGTCGGTATGGGCATCGGGGACGGGTTTCCGTCGAAAATCGTGGGCAATTCTGTTGCCGTTGGGAATTTTAAATCTGTAAACAAGGAAATCTATGTTCTCAGCGATACCGCGCTGACTGTGCTGAATTCCACGGCGAAAGCAGTCAGCAGCCGGCAGCACAGTTATTCACAGCCCGTGATGAAGGTGAGCGGGAACCGTATTTTAATTTATAATCTCGGCGGAAAGGGATATCAGCTGGAAAGCCAGAGCGGCACACTTGTGAAAAGTACGGCACAGAAGAATATTCTGGCGGGGGCGCTTGCGGGAAATGGGCGCTACGCGTTGGTTACGGAAGCGGACGGCTACCTAGGCTGCTTGACGGCCTACAATACAAAAAACAAGGCAATGTTCCGCTATTGGTTTTCCGATTATTACCCGGCCGCCGTTGCGCTGAACTACGACGGGACGAAAGCCGCGGTTGCCGCCGTGGGCACCAAGGACGGTGGGATGAACTCCGCGGTATACCTTTTCGACTTTAACGAGAATAAGACGGTTACGCCTGTCGCCGCATATGCGGAAAATATGATGCTCGATATTTCATGGAGCGATAAAGACACCGTTTCTGCTGTCGGCGACCGGTTGACTTCGGTCATTGATGCTGGCAGCCGTACAAAAACAGATTATGATTATCAAGGGATGCAGTTAAAGGCATATTGTATGGATAGCGGCCGGACGGCCTTGGGACTTTCTGCTTTCGGAAACACCCAAAGCGGAAGACTGGTCGTGCTGAACGCTTCTGGCAGCGTAACGGCAAACAATACGCTTGAACAGGATCCGGTGTCGGTGTCCCTTTACGGTGATACTGCGGCGGCTCTTTCACAGGGGAAAGTGCGGTTTTACTCCGCCTCAACGGGTAGACCGGCCGGAAGCTGTGCCGCCGGAAGTGACGCGAGGGCGATTTCCCTGCATAACGAAACTTCAGTCTATATTCTGGGAGTATCCGAGATTCGTTACGCCAGCGCAAAATGAGTCCTTGTGCTTAATTCTGATTTGTGCTATATTAATTTGAAACAATGCATTTGGAGGAAAAGATGGGCGCCGTATTGGATATTTTGCTTTGCATGATAGCCCTTTGCTCGGTTGTATCGGGTTTTCGAATAGGACTGGTGCGCTCTCTGGCAGAATTGGTCGGCTATTTTTTTGCAATTGCCGCCTCTTTTGCGCTGTCGGATTATGTTACCGCGGTGGTCTGCGGGTATTTGAATAAACAGCAGGCGGTAACTCCGCTTGACCGCACATTTGTTAAGGTGATATCAATACTTGTTGTTTTCATTGTCCTTCAGATTCTGGTGCAAATGGCGGCCCGGGCACTTGACACAGTGTGCAGGCTTCCGGTGCTCCACGCAATAAATTCTCTGCTTGGTGGTGTTTTCGGCCTTTGCAAGGGCGTTTTGCTTGTGCTGGTGCTTTGTGCGCTTTTACGCTTTGTGCTTCCGTTTATTTCGGCGAAATTCCCGCAGATTCATGAAAAGGATATCAGCCAGTCAAGTATTTACAAGTATGCGGATACGATAAATCCGGTATATTTGCTGTATCAGGCGGAAATTTAGAATGAGGTTAATGTGAATGAAAAACAGGAATAAGAATATTAATATACCAAACGGGCTGTCGGTTTTGCGCATTCTGCTTATCATTCCATTTGTCTATTATTTTATGCGCGATGAGCTGATACCCGCAGGTGTCGTATTAATTTTATCCGGACTTTCGGATATGTTCGATGGCCTGATTGCCCGCAAATTCAATCAGTTTACGGAATTGGGGCAGATGCTGGATCCGCTTTCCGATAAGCTGACGCAGGGAGCGGTTGCGGTCTGTCTGGCGATTGAACAGCCGGTTCTTATTCCGTTACTGGGAATCTTCGTCGTAAAAGAGATTTTAATGGTGTTTGCGGCGTGCCTTCTGATTAAAAAGAAAAAAAGGCCCACCGGTTCCAAATGGTACGGGAAGGTTGCAACGGTTCTATTTTATATTTCCTTTGCTGTTATTGTCGCGATGAAGGGGATCTGGCACATGGAAAATATGACCGTTACCGTTTCCTTGCTGTCGATTACAGCCGCATTTATGATATACGCATTTATCCAGTACTTTAAAATTTTTCAGTCGATCCTTCATTCCGACGATCCGAAGGACGCGATTGATTTCAACGAGGTAATGGATAAAAAAGCATTCCGCAAATAACTGACCTATCGATATATTTTTTGAAAGAGAAGAAGTGAGTTATTCCTATGATGTGTTCGAGATGCCACAAAAGGCCGGCGGTTGTTTTTATTTCGCCGACAGTAAACTCCAGGGAAAGCCAGGGGCTTTGCCTTGTATGCGCAAAAGAGCTCGGAATTAAACCCGTAAACGACCTGATGGAAAAAATGGGGATTACCGAGGAGCAGATGGAAGCGATGGAATCGGAGCTGAACGAACTGATGGCTTCCAACCCGAATGACGAGGACGATGGCAGCAGCGATGGATTCATTCCAGGGGGCGCTGCGACTTTTCCATTCTTGCAGAATATTTTTTCCACCGGCGGAAATACGCCTGAAAAGGTACAGGACAATGAAACAGAAAAAAGGGAAAAGAAAGACAAGCGCAAGACAAAGCGCAAGCACCTGACCGCTTACTGCACCAATCTGACCGCGAAAGCGAAAGCCGGCGAAATTGACAATATCATCGGGCGCGAGAAAGAAATTTCCCGCGTGATTCAGATTTTAAGCCGCCGTACAAAAAACAACCCCTGCCTGATCGGCGAGCCGGGTGTCGGTAAAACCGCGGTGGCGGAAGGCCTTGCCCTGCGGATTGCGAACGGGATGGTTCCCGCAAGGCTGATGAAGAAGGAAATCCACCTGCTCGATTTGACCGCTCTGGTAGCCGGGACACAGTTCCGCGGTCAGTTTGAAAGCCGGATTAAAGGGCTGGTTGATGAGGTAAAGGCCGAGGGCAATATTATCCTCTTTATCGATGAAGTACACAACCTTGTCGGTACGGGCGACGCGGAAGGCTCTATGAACGCCGCCAACATTCTGAAACCCGCGCTTTCGAGAGGGGAAATTCAAGTCATCGGTGCAACTACTTTTGTTGAGTACCGGAAATATATTGAAAAGGACGCGGCTCTGGAACGGCGTTTCCAGCCGGTAACCATTGCCGAACCATCCATTGAAGAGACAGTCGACGTGCTGATGGGGATCAAATCCTATTATGAAGCGTACCACCGCGTGCACGTGTCGGAGCAAATTGCGCGCAAGGCGGTTATCCTTTCCGAACGATATATTAACGACCGTTTTCTCCCCGACAAGGCAATTGATCTTCTCGACGAATCCTGTGCCTGTGCCGCCCTGCGCAATATTTCGATGGCGGATTACGACGCAGCGAACTTCGAGCTGGAAAAGTTGCGGGAAGAGGAAGAGGAATTGACCGCGGAGGATGTGCAGCCGGATTACGAAAAATTGGCCGTCATCCGTACGGACATTTCCCGCCTTGAAGAAAAAACAAAGGAACTGGCCCCCAAAGCGCTTGGCGCAGAGGTGGAGGAAAGGGATATCGCCCGGGTGATTGAGCTTTGGACGGGTATTCCTGCCAGTAAGATACAGGAAAATGAGCTGAAAAAGCTTTCCGATCTTGAGGATGTCCTCAATTCCAAGGTTATCGGCCAGCAGGAAGCCGTTAAGGCTGTTGCCGCGGCGATCCGCCGCAGCAGGGTGCAGATCAGCCCCCGCCGCAGGCCGGCCTCCTTTATTTTTGTAGGCCCCACAGGCATTGGAAAGACCGAATTGGTGAAAGTGCTTTCCAAAGAGCTATTTGACACGCCAGAGACGCTTATACGGCTCGATATGTCCGAATTCATGGAGAAGCATTCGGTTTCCCGGATTATCGGTTCTCCTCCGGGTTACGTCGGTTATGACGAAGCCGGGCAGGTTACCGAAAAGGTACGCCGCCGCCCGTACTCCGTCCTGCTCTTTGATGAAATCGAGAAAGCGCACCCGGATGTGATGAACATTCTGCTGCAAATACTCGATGAAGGCCATATTACCGACGCGCACGGCCGTTCCGTGAACTTTGAGAATACGGTAATTGTGATGACTTCCAACGCGGGAAGCGAGAAAAAGGAAGGGACGCTCGGATTTACCAAAAACGAATCCGATGTTACCCGTGAAAAGGCTTTGAAGGCGCTGTCGGAGTTTTTGCGCCCCGAATTTTTGAGCCGTGTGGATGAAATCATCGTATTCCGCACGCTGGATGTAAATGATTATGAGAAGATTTCCCATCTCATGCTGGATGAGTATGTGGATTCCCTGAAAGAACGCGGTATCCGTTTGGTTTATGACGACAGGGCGACCCGGTGGCTGGCGGAACATGCTTTCGGCAAAAAGAGCGGCGCCAGGGATCTTCGCAATTTAATCCGCCGCGAAGTGGAGGATCGAATCGCCTCCCTGATTGTGGAGAATTACGCAGATGCGATTACCGGCATATCGGTGACCGTGGATGATTCAAATGCAATTCGGCTGGATGTTTTAAAATAAATGAAGGAAAATTGAATTTCGTATTGACATTTGCCACTGAACTATGCTAAAATAATAGCCGTCGCTAAAATGCGAGTGTAGTTCAGTGGTAGAACTCCAGCCTTCCAAGCTGGTTGTGTGGGTTCGATTCCCATCACTCGCTCCATGGCTTTGCGCCAATAGCTCAGCTGGATAGAGCAACTGCCTTCTAAGCAGTAGGTCAGGGGTTCGAGTCCCTTTTGGCGCGCCATATGATGGTGGATGTAGCTTAGCTGGTTAAAGCGCCAGTTTGTGGCACTGGAGACCGTGGGTTCGAATCCCATCTTCCACCCCATATAAAAATTTGGCGCGGACATGCTGAGAGTTCCGCGCTTCATATTGGGCTGTAGCCAAGGGGTAAGGCAACGGACTTTGACTCCGTCATTCCGTAGGTTCAAATCCTGCCAGCCCAGCCAAAACGCCTGTCTGCGGGCTTTGTACGCGGACAGGCAAATTAATTGTTGACACCAGTATCGAAAACTGGTATAATATATAAGTTGGATATGAATCATTAGCTCAGTCGGTAGAGCACTTGACTTTTAATCAAGGTGTCCGGGGTTCGAATCCCCGATGGTTCACCAAACAAAAACAGAGAAAACCTGCATAAATGCTGAACATTTCAGTAATTTGTGTGGGTTTTCTTTTTGTCAAAATATATGCTGATTTGTGCTGATTTATCGTCGGTTACTACCGCTTTTATGGTATCTTTTCATTTGCTTTTTTCGGCTGGTTGGAAGATATAACGTTCAATATCAACAGAGCAATCGGCAGGATGTCAAGAAGGGCGAAGTCATCACCTACGACATGGTGGATTTGGATGCTTCTTCCTTGGTGTACCAGCTCAGAAAGCTGCAGGATAGATTCTTCTAATTTCCGTCCCGGCAGGCGAAAGTTTTCCGCATGCTTATAACGGATAAAGCCATCAGAGATTTTGTCAACAATATTGAAACATTTTCGCAAAAGAAGCTGAAAGAAAACGATGAAAAGTACCTCCTTAAATTAAATGGACTATCCCCCAGAAAACAGACAGTGAAAAAAGAGACCTCCTGTTGTAGAATGGAAAGTACAACAGGAGGTAATTTTATGCCCAGAAAATATACAAAATTAGAAATGTTAAGCGAGGAAGTATTCCGTCGAAAGGCATCTGGAGAAACGAACCGAGAAATACGAGAAAGCTACGGACTAACAAAATATCAAATCAAACAGTTGGTCAGCCGCCAACATTGGAAGGCGTGCTTGATTGCCAACGGGTATATACCTCTTCCTAAAGGCAGGCCACGAAAAATACCGTACCAAGTTTTCCAGTTGCGCTGAAGTTGAACAGGCAGTAGCTGAATATGTGCAATTTTACAATTATGAGCGTATTAACATGAAAAACGGCCTCACTCCGTCCGAAATACGGAGCAAGACCGCCTAAATCTGAGCTATTCTGCGACAGGGCTTTTATTTCTTTGTCTGTTCAATCGGGAACAGTCCAATAGAACTGTTGCAGGCGCATTTTTTAATTTGCTAAAACAGATGTTAAACACCTTGCGATATCATGCTTCAGACCACATTCTTGCTTTCACCATTCGCTTTTTTTTTGCCCATAAATTTTTTATATTTGCTCTGCGTTCCGCATGTTCGCGCCCCGTTTCATACATTGTGACATGTTTTCTTAAAAAGTCTTGACATTCGGTAAAGAACGTGGTATTATACATAAGCGCTGTGAAAATGCTGGCGTAGCTCAGTTGGTAGAGCAGCTGATTTGTAATCAGCAGGTCGGGGGTTCAAGTCCGTCTGCCAGCTCCAAGCGTTAAAAGGAGTTTTGGAAACAAAACTCCATATATGGAGGAGTTCCCGAGTGGCCAAAGGGGGCAGACTGTAAATCTGTTGCTTTATAGCTTCGATGGTCCGAATCCATCCTCCTCCACCAGATGAAAACCCGCATGGTCTAATAACCATGCGGGTTTTGCTATGCGCTGAAAGATTGAAATAATATCCGATACGAAGGAGAATCCAAGGTATGAAAATGATTACCGGAAAAGTACTGTCACTCATTCTCACTTACACTATGCTGTTCGCTATGATACAGGCTCATGGGCGATTCCATTCTGCTTGATACCACAGCTACACCATGCCGATCAACGGCAATTATGAAATCGGTTGGCGGCGGAACCCCGGGGAACTTCGGTAAAAGTTTATTCCACCAATCCCAATATTGCGAGCGTGACAAAGCAGGCAAACGGAAATTATAAAATAACCGGCAGAAAAAATGGTACGGTTTACATTATGTATGACGTGTATGACAGCAAGAACAAGTTGCTCACCCATGTGTCCGTCCGTCTTGATGTAAAAACCGGAATCCGTCTGGGCGGCGACTCTACAAGGCAGTTTGGGGTGTTCTAAAGGACAATTTAAATTTCTTTTCAATCTTCAAATTTCACCCAATTCACAAAATATGGATTGGGTGAAATTGTTTCTGCATAATTGCTGTAGCAAATCCGCATCGCCAAATGGACGGAGGGTTTGCTTATCCGGCATGTTTCGAATCCCATTTGCAAAAACCGTTTTGTAGATAGATTAAGAAACAACATAAAAATAATATATAATGACATATTTATCTGATTAAACAGTACATATAATTTTATAATAGAGACAAATTTTTCTGTAAACAGCTAATATTTTTGTGCGGCTTTATTGTGCTGGAGGTGCTGATATGCAAATCGAGCGGAAGGAGATCATAAAAAGACTAAATGCACAGATACAGGTGAATGGGCATATTATCGGGGTGGCTGCAGGCAGCGGCATGACTACTAAGTGCAGCGTACTGGGTGGCGCAGACCTCATTCTCGCACTAAGTGCAGGCCGCTTTCGGCAAACCGGCCGTGCTTCGTTGGCCAGTTACCTTTGTTATTCGAACAGCAATTGGGTTGTTATGGATTTCGCTTCCAGGGAGCTTATGCCGCTCATGCCAAAGACTCCCATCCTTTTTGGCATCAATGCCACCGACCCAAATATCAATTTGGAAAATTACATAACACAAATCAAGAACGCTGGTTTCGATGGAATAAACAATTGGCCTACTATAGGACTCATCGACGGGCAATTTCGTGAAGCGCTGGAAGAAGAAGGTCTCTCTTACTCTCTCGAGATAGAAGCCATCAAGCTTGCCCACAAGCAGGACATGTTTACGCTGGCCTTCGTTTTCGATGTAGTGCAGGCAGAGCAAATGTTAGAAGCGGGCGCAGACGTGATCTGTGTCCATTTAGGACTCACAGCCGGCGGTATTTTGGGCGCGAAAAAGGTTCAATCCTTAGACAGGAGCAGAGTGCTGGCGCAGCAAGTGTTCGATGTCTGCGACAGAATAAACCCAAGTGTTGTAAAAATGGTCTATGGCGGCCCAATTAAGTCTCCCTTGGATGCAAAATATATTTATGACAATACCGAATGTCAAGGATTCATCGGCGGTTCTTCCTTCGAACGTATTCCCGCGGAAAAAGCTATTATAAATACCACAAAATCCTTCAAATATTCGGAGAACACCAAAGAAGAGGACAGTCTCATTAAGGCCCTTGCCGGTCAGGCTTACGATTACGACTATGTGGAATTTATTAAGGATTACATTAAAAATAATTACGGGAAGCCGATCTGTTTAAGCGAGTTGGCTTTAGCCACCCATATCTCGATTCCGTATCTCAGCGCTAAGTTTAAAAAAACAGTAGGCTGTAGTTTTACAGAGTATTTAATCCGTTACAGAATGAATAAAGCTTGCGAGTTTCTTAAGGAAAAAGGAACGCCTGTCAGCAAAATTGCCGAACTGGTCGGATATCCTGACTACATACAATTTTCCAAAATCTTTAAGAAGTACAAAAAGATGACACCAACTGCATACCGGGCGAGTGTTGATACAAAAAATTGAATAAATATAACAAAAATTAAATAAACACAAGAACATATTAAATCAACATATACAATTAGAGTCTGTTAACACTATTGCATTAAAGTATAAAATATAGTATAATAATTATATGGAAATAACAAAAGAACAATTTGATCGAATTGCCTCATATCTTCCGCGGCAACGTGGAAATGTGAGTATGAGCAATCTTCAA
>NZ_JAJUFJ010000014.1:0-82068 GCF_029266045.1 Caproiciproducens galactitolivorans
GCCTCCATATTCTATTTTAATACACCGAGCCTTTCGAAAAAGTCAAGGCAAAGTGTAGAAAAACCGTAGAAATCGGTAAAAAGCTAAATTTTCAAAATCCCGCAAACCCGCGAAAACTCAAGGGTTTCCCGCATTTTCAAAACAACTGACCGAGTGGATTTCGAGTCAGGCCCGTTATGACCACTTCGATACGCTTCCTTATGAACTTGACCTGCGAAAAACGCTACCTATACATTTTACGGATTTGTCTGCTAAATGTCAAGTGTTTTTCGGTTTTCCAAAATCCATAAAAATATTCCTCGATTTCCGTAGATATTGTGCCATGCGGAGCAAGGGGGACATATTATGCAGTAAAACAAACTTATGAATAGGTGATTATATGCCCTTAACAACCAGAGAACTTTTTGCAAAGCTCCTGAAATGCGAGGCCGAAGGGGAAGGGGACAACGGCATGCGCGCGGTGGCTTCTATTGTTATGAACCGGGCAAATGTGGATTACGGGGAGTTTGCCCGCATCAGCCAGGGCGGAAATGTACGCAATATCATTGAACAGCCCAATCAGTTTACATGCATGAAAGAAACCATAGGCGGTGCTTACAATGCGCAGAACGTGTGGAATATGGACCCGGATGAAATTGAATACGAAATAGCGGATTGGGCCCTTGCCGGCAATACGGCTTCCTCGGTCGGCCCGTGCCTTTTTTACTTTAATCCGTACAGCCCGCAATGTCCCCCGTATTTTCCCAAAAACCGTGCGGGCGTCATTTATAACCGGATAAATCAGCATTGTTTTTACAGCCCAACCGAAGTTTATGCGAACACTTGACAAAAGGAGGATATTATGGACAACAACCGTTCCAATGAAGAATATTCAAAAACGCCCTGCGCCGGATGCCAGGGTGCCGGCATGCCGACAGGGCTTTCCATACAGAGCACGATGCCTACGTTAGAGGATGTTGCAAGCTATAACTATATGAATCCGCTGCAGAAGCAGCAATTCAGCCAGCAACTAAAGGAAATGGGGAGCAGCCATCCTTCGATTCCGGGCACAAGTCGCAACAGCGGGGTACAGCCCCCTTTGCTGGCTGCCGGGATCGGCGGCGCCGCAATGGGCATCACGGCGGAGCCTGCGGCTCCAGGTCAGTTTCCGGGAATGATGACCCAATCGGTTCCTGGTAGCGGAACCGTCCCGACGGGCAGTACACAAACGGGCCAGATGCAAAGAATGCCCGCGTCACCGGCCGCTCAGGCGGCTCTGCTTCCGGCGGCCACCGGCAGCGTAATGAGTCCCGGTTTGAACCAGGCCCCGCCCCAGTCGGTTACGATCAACGCCGATAGCCTGCAATATTTAAATGGTTTTCTGCGCACGCAGATCGGTAGACCCGTTCTCGTGGAATTCCTGATCGGTACAAATACGCTGGTCGACCGGTCGGGCACGCTGCTTGGCGTTGGCGTAAACTATATCCTGTTGCAGGAAGCGGAAACCGACGACCTTCTGGCATGCGACTTTTATAATATAAAATTCATTAAATTTTACTATTAAATTATTGTCTCCCTTGCCGGGCAATGCCAAAGGGCAAGGCCAGACAAGGGAGTAAAAACCGGCGATTGCTTAACCGGCGGCTTGCACAGTTTGCGCGGCGGCGGCGTCGGGGGGCAGCGATACGGCGGGGGCTTTGCCGATATCCGTAATATCCCCGCTGGTTACGCACCGGGATACATTCACTTTTATTCTGCTGCCGTCAATCGACTGGAATATTTTATTGACTGCTTCCGTAGCGTCCAGTTCCAGCCGGACAATCTGCCCGGTGGATTCGTCAAGATAGGCGTAGCCGTAAACCGTGGGCGCGTTTTCAAGAAGGGTTTGCACAATGGTTTTTGAACCCTCGCCCATCCCCGTTGCGGTAACAATGTTTTCTACCGTGCTGCGGAGCACATCGCTCTGGAAAGTAAGTTCGATTTTATGTACTTTGCGGGAATTGATTTTCGTTTCCCGTACGTATTTTTGGCTGGATATACTGTCCGTTAGGCGCAGGATATCGATTTGTTCCAACGGCGTGGTGCCCACGCCTTCAGATGAGGTTTTCTGCCAGCCGCTTCCGGCGTTGGAGTAAAACCACACGCCGTCCTCATCGGTTACGGTATAGGAAACGCTGGTGTTTGCCGTGTTGCCCAGAAGGGTGTTTTGGGTGGATTTCAATGCAAACGGCTTTGCCCAATAAACACAGTTTGCATTTGTTTTGAAAACATTCTGTTTGCCGTTTGCCGTAAAAACCAGTTCACTAATATAGGTGGCGCTGCAGTTCTGGATTGCGTTCGTGTTTGTTTTTGCCTCACGCATCAGAACGTCCGCGTCGGCCTTTTTTTCGCACGCGGACAGGCCCACAACAAGAACCGCCGCGAAGAGAAACAGGATCGCTTTTTGTATTTTCATGGTAACCCTCATTCATTTGCTTCTGTTTATTATAATAGCAAATCTTTATCCGAATCGCAACCCAAATCCTCCTGATAACTTGACATAATACCTGCGATAAGGGTAAAATAACAAAGATAGCGGTCTTATATGACATAAGGAGCAAAATATGAACGAGATGAAGCGGGCCGCAATGCAAATGGCGTCCCTTTCTATTTATAAAGGAATTTTAAATCGCACCGTTCCCAAGGCTTTGTACCGCCTTCTCTGGTCCTGCGACAGGACGGAGGAGGAATTTCTGAACGCTTGGGGCGATTTTTTCGCTGTGCTGTGCGAACGCGGCTGTAGCGAAAACCTCTCGGAATGCATCACAGCAACGGCGCTGTTTGATCAAAACGCGTATTCGCTTGCCGCCACCGCGGGGCAGACGGAATTTCCGCCGACGATGATGGAGGCGGTGGAGCGCGATCTGAGAATTATTTTGGAGGTTTCCTCACTTACACCGCAGGAAATTATCGGGAGCTGCCAGTTCGGGCAGCAGGCGGAAGCCCTTGCGCTGCCGCAGTGGAAAACCGGGGAACCGGTAGAAGCGCTGCGGGGCGACTTAAAAGAATGCATCCGCAAAATGACGGAATATTACCGCCAAAACGGCTGCGGGATGTATGCGCGTTACCGTGCGTTTATCTGGCGCGAGAAAAGGATTGAGCCGGTCGCCTATCCCGACAAAACCACGCTGGCCGATTTAAAGGGCTATGAGCAGCAGCGCAGTCTGGCGATAAACAATACCCTGTCTTTTCTGCAGGATCTTCCCGCAAATAACTGCCTGCTGTACGGCGACCGCGGAACGGGGAAATCCTCCACCGTAAAGGCGCTTTTAAACGAGTATTCTTCCAGGGGGCTGCGCATGATCGAAATGCCGAAGGAATATCTGATGGATTTTCCGCTCTTGGTCGATCAGATTGCCGCAATCCCGATGAAATTCATTATTTTTATTGACGATCTGTCCTTTTCCAAGCAAAATGATACCTATGCCGCGCTGAAAGCGGTTCTGGAGGGCGGCCTTGCCGCCCGGCCGGAAAACACGCTGATTTACGCGACTTCCAACCGCCGCCATCTGGTTCGTGAAACCTTTTCCGACCGCGACGGCGACGAGGTGCACCGGGGGGACTCCATGCAGGAAAGCCTTTCGCTGGCCGACCGGTTCGGCCTTTCCATTGGCTTTACCCTGCCGGATAAGGAACATTATCTGGAAATTGTGCGCCAGCTTGCGAAACAGAGAAAGCTGAATATAGCGAGAGAAGAACTGGAATTTTACGCGGAACGATGGGCGACCACGCGCGGAGGGCGTTCACCACGCTGCGCAAGGCAGTTTATCAGGGACGCGGAAGCGCGCGTCCGCCGTGGGCAGGGGCTTGCGTAGCCGCTGCAGAAAGGAGCGAAAATATGCTGAAAAGATTGACAGCTTTTTTTCTGAGCGTAATACTTGCCGCGGGCGCGTTGACTGCCTGCGGGTCGAAAAACGATATTTCTTCCGGCGCGGGGGAAAAGGATTTCCCTGTTAAAATCGGGGATGTAACGATCCATCGGGAACCCTCCGGCGTTGCGGTGCTTTCGCCCAATCTTGCGGACGTGGTTCTCGCGATGGATTATGAGATTTCCTTAAAGGCGAAGAGCGTGGAATGTACCCAGAGCGATCTGTCGGTTCTGCCGAACGTAACACTAGATGAGGCGCAGAAAATTAAGGATTTGGGAGCGGATTTGGTGCTCACCGACAAAAAGCCCTCCGAGGCGCAGATAGAGGCGATGAACAAAGCGGGCATTACCGTTTTGACCATCCGCGCAGCCACCAGCCGGGAAGACCTTGACCGCCTTTACTCAGAGGTGGGTTCGGCACTAAAAGGCGCGAAAACCGGGTATGAAAAGGGACAGAAAACATCCCAGAGTATTTTTCTGACGATTGACGATATTAGCCGGATTATCCCGCACAGCAACAAGCCGATTACGGTGGCCTATCTGTTTGATGCGGATGGCGGGGTGGTTACCGGCGACACCTTGCAGGGAAAGCTCATTGAATCGGCAGGGCTGATTAATGCCGCTTCGGGCGGAACCGGAAATAAAATGCCTGTGAGCGAACTGCTGATTGCGAACCCGCAGTACATATTTTGCCCGACCGGCGTGAAGGCAAAGCTGGAAGCGTCCGCGGAATATAAAAAGCTGGACGCTGTGAAATCGGGCAAGGTCTATGAAATGAATCCGAACCTCATGCTCCTGCAGGGCAGGGGAATGGTGGATGCGGTTACCTTTATCGCCGGGAAAGTCTATCCGCAGCTTACAGAAGGGACGAACATTTCCGGTACGTCCTCTGCTTCCTTCACAACGGGCGGCGCATCCGGATCGATGGACACGTCGATCACGCTGAAAAAGGGCGACAAGAACGACAATGTCCTAAAAATGCAGAAGCGTCTGCAGGAGCTGGGCTATATGTTCGTGAAGCCCACCGGTGAATTTGCGGAAGGAACGGAACAGAGCGTCAAGGACTTCCAGTTGCTGAACGGCATGCCGACAACCGGCATTGCCGATCCGAAAACCTTGCAAAAGATGTTTTCAAGCGACGCAAAAAAACGCACAACTCCATAAAAGCACTATTCAGAATGAAAAAGCCTCGTACAATCCCTCATGCGATGTACGGGGCTTTTATGTATCTTATTCAGTTTTTTCAGCTTTGGGACGGGGATGTCTTTAAAAGATACTGCCGCAGCAGGTCAGCTTTCCGGGCAGATCGGCGCGGAAATCGGGCGCCCGTGGGTCAAGGCTGTTGATCACCACGCCGTGGCAGTTGTTGCTTGCGGTAGCGTGGATATACCTTCCGTCCCCAAGGTACATGGCGACATGGCCGGGAAAATACAGAAGATCGCCTTCCTTGATTTCATCGAAGCCTATTTCATGTATGGGGAAACCCGGCTGAATGTGTGCGTCCCGGTAGATGATGACCCCGTTTAAAAGATAGGCCATGGAGCAAAGCCCGCTGCAGTCGATGCCCAGCGGGGTTTTTCCGCCCCAGCGGTACTGGACGCCAAGGTAGGAGCGTGTGGTTTCCGTCAGCGCTTTGCGCAGAGCCGGTTCCTCTTCTTTCTGCCATGCGGTGCGGTATTCCCCCAGAAACGCGCCCCAAAGGTAGCCTTCGCGCCCGTCGCAGAAGCGCACCCTCTGCCAGCCGTCCCCTGCTTCGCCGGCGGGGCTTAACAGGCCGCCGCGCGGGATTTCGCCGACGAGATGCCCCTGCACCTTCGGCGCATCCAGAACGTCCGCCCAGGCTTGCAGCACCACCGCCTTCGGGGCATTTGTCCATTGCCGCACAAGACAGCGGTCAAAGCAAAGGTGCCTTTCGTTTACCCAGCCCTCGTACCGGTAATGCGTGCGCACGCGAACCCACGCGCCGCATCGCTCCAGAATTTCCACAGTCATTCCGCAGAGTGCTTCGTCGGTACGTTCGCTTTTATGCGGTCCCTTCATCAGCGGCGCAATCGGAGCTTTTATCAATGCGAATTGCATCTCAAACCCCTTTGAAATATTCGTAGACTTCACGGGAAAGCCGTCCGATCAGCTTTTTGGAAACGGGGTTTTCCTTCGTGTCGTCCATGGATTCGGAAACAAAGCAGCCGAAATAATACACATTGCCGTCAAGGTAAAACAAACCCGAATCGTGGTTCAGACGATCCAGCCCGCCGGTTTTGTGCGCGGCGGTCAGCGATTCGTCCGCAATATACCGGAACGCCAGGCTGTAATCGCGCTGGCGCTTTAAAATGCCGAGCGCCCGGTCGCAGAGCTTTGGGGTCAGGATCGTCCTGCGGTGCAGGGCGGCAAAGACGGTGAGCTGGTTTATGGCGCTGGTGTAATTGTTGCGCCCCTGTTCGATTGCACCCCAATCGTGCATTTTGCGTTCCAGCACCGTGGATTCCAACTTCAGCTTCCGGCAGTACGCGTTGACGGCGTCCATGCCGAGTAGGTCGATCAGCACATTTGTGGCGGTGTTGTCGCTGGTAATAATCATCCATGTCAGAAGCTCTTCCAGGCGGTATTCCCGCACATCCCGGTCGAACACGCGGGTATCCGGCAAAATTTCCAGGGCGGGGACTGTGACCATCTGGCTCAGCTCCAGTTCGCTCTTTTGCACCTTTTCCAGCGCGGCAAGCAGAATCAGCGTTTTGATTGTGCTTGCGGCGACAACCTTTTGCTCGGCGTGAAAGGACAGAAGCGTTTGGCTGCGGGTAAAATCGTGAACGAGCAAGGAAACGTTCGCATTGCTATTATTGATTTCGTTTTCTGCGTAATCGCGTAAATTCCTTAATTTCATAAAATCAGTCCAATACATTAATTTTGCAGGAAATCGAGTTCATTTCGACGGTTTTCCCAAGCGGAAGGGACATGGACGGCATACCGTGGCCGCAGGCCATGTTCATGATGGCGGGCTTGTGTTCGGGGACAATCAGCTCCTCAAGAATCTGTTCCAGCGTCAGCGAGCGTTCCGGATTTTCCGCTTGGCATTTTGTAAAGCTTCCGAAAAGGATTCCGGCGCAGTCGCGGAATTTCCCCGCTGCTTTCAGGTGGTTCAGCATGCCGTCAATCCGGTACGGCTCCTCGCCAACATCTTCCAGAAACAGGATTTTATTGCGGGTGTCGATTTCGTACGGCGTGCCAAGCGAGGACGAAACCAGCGAAAGGTTGCCGCCGGTCAGGACGCCGCAGGCGCATCCGCCCACCAGCGTTTTCAACGGTATATTTGCGGGATTCTGCAATTCCCCGATTTTTTCCCCGAACAGGACCTTTTTCAGGCTTTGAAGGGTATATTCGTCCGGGTTCATGCAAAGCTCCGTGGAGGGCATGGGGGTATGGTAGGTGACAAAGCCGCATTTCTGGTTAAAGACGGTGTGCAGCGCGGTAATGTCGCTGTAACCGCAGAAGCACTTCGGGTTTCTGCGGATTAGGTCAAAATCGATGAGATTCATCAGGCGCTGGGCACCGTATCCGCCCCGCACGCACAGAATGCCGTCGATGGTTTTGTCTGCAAACGCGTCGCAGATGTCTTTGGCGCGCATACGGTCATCCCCAGCGAAATAGCCGTGCGCCCGGCGGCAGCTTTCAAAAATGACGGGCATTAAGGAAAGATTTTCTACCGCCCGCACGGACGGGCCGAATTTTTCTGGCAAAACCGGTCCGGAGGGCGCAATCAGCGCAACGCGCGCGCCCGGAAATAGTGGCTTGGGTGTAAACATACAATCACTCCAATGAATTTTATATTTCGCGTTATATTACACAGGTTCAGATTCGTTTGAAAGGCCGGGCTGCCCGGGTGCCATTTTGCACCGGTTCATTTTTTAGCCGAATAATCGTGCATGACCGGGTTTGTCCGCATGCCAACAACCTGTAACGGCTCCGCCAAAACAGCGGAGCCATTAAAAAAGAAATGGATTCTCTTGTAAACAATGTTTTTTCCTTTGCGGCGCTCTGCTTTCCTTTTCGCAGCGGCGTATTATCCGCCTCTCGGCGTGGAAAGAAGGCGCCGCCCTTTTAACGGGATGGAAACGCGGGAACGCTTTGAATACCGATACCGGGGCGGTCGTTCATCACAATCCGGCTTTCAAGGAAGTCCGGGCCGCCCTCGAACGGGTCAATTCTGCAAAGCGACGGGCCGTCCAGATCGGTGCGCGTGATAATGCTCTTTGCCGCGGCAAGGTGCGCCGCCGCGCTGACCGCCAGCTTGCTTTCCAGCATGCAGCCCATCATGCATTCTACGCCGCAGGTTTCCGCAATGGCGCAAATTTTTAAAGCGCCGTAGATTCCCCCGGCTTTCATGAGCTTAATGTTGATCAGATCCGCCGCGTGTGTGCGCAGGATTTCCATGGCGTCCCCGGCGGAAAAGACGCTTTCGTCCGCCAGAATAGGGGTGGAAACTGCCTTCGTCACCGCGCGCAGGCCGTCGATATCCTGCACCTTTACCGGCTGTTCGCAGAGTTCAATGTCCAGCCCCTCGCGCTCCAGAACGGAAAGGATACGGATCGCTTCCTTAGCGGTCCAACCCTGGTTTGCGTCCACCCGGATTTTTACATCTTTGCCGACGGCGTCCCGGATGGCGGCAATGCACTCAATATCCTTTTCGCCCTCTTGGCCGACCTTTACCTTTAGTATGCGGAAACCGCGCTTCACGGCAGAAAGGCTGTCGCGCACCATTTCGTCGATCGGATTGACGCTGATGGTCAGATCCGTTTCCAATTCCCTGCGGTACCCGCCAAGCAGGCGGTACAGCGGCACGCCGCAGCGCTTTCCAAAAAGGTCGTAAACCGCCATATCTACACAGGCCTTGGCGCTGGTGTTCTTTTGTATGCAGGTATGGAGCTTGTGCATAATCCCGTCGATATTTTCAATTTCCATGCCCAGAATGGCAGGGCGGATATAATCGCGGATGGCACAAATGATGGAACCCCTGGTGTCCCCTGTAATAACAGCGGTTGGCGGCGCTTCACCGTAACCGGTTTCACCGGTATCGGCGGTTATTTTTACAACGATATCCTCAATGGCTTCCACCGTGCGCAGCGCGGTTTTGAACGGCGTTACGAGCGGAACGGAAATCTCTCCAACTTCAATTTCTGCTATTTTCAAGCGACGGCCCCCTGCAAATCAAATGCAACTATTAAAAAACAGAAATTCATTTTATCTGAAAAACCAGAAAAATTATACCACTTAAGGGCGAAAATGTAAAGTTTGGAAATTAAAAAATGAATTTCAAGTTGATTAAAGTTTCATTACGGTTTTGTCATACTTTGTAATCCGTACAGCGGCCCGCAATATCGCCGGCAGTTCCTGTCCGGCGTGCCGGACATTTCTTATAAATCTTGTTTTTAAGGCTTTCGTGGGTTTCCCATTTTGTGTCCTTATTATAATCGTATTGAAATATTAATACAAGAAAACTTTTCCGATTTTCATACGGTTGATTAATCTGACAAATATCTATACAAATTTTTAAAAATTAAAATTAAATTATATAAATATCATAAATTTTCACATTGAATTACGTTATATTTTGCTATACAAGCAAAGAAATTTAATATAAGTCAAAAGAAAATTCTATGGATTTAAAGATTTACAAAAGTTATACTGTCTAATAGTAAGGTGCAAACCAAATGAATTTTGTGCAAATGCACAAAATTAAGTTTGCACACAATCATTATGAAAGTAGGGGGATTGTATTATGAAAAAAATAGCTGTGTTGCTTCTTGCCGTACTGATGATGGCATCTACGGTGGTTGGTTGCTCCAACTCACAGACAGACAGCAAAGCCGCACTTGCGGAAGTCAAAACCGAGAAAAACAAGGCGGATGCTTCCGATGTCAATGTTGGCGTGTGCATCTACAAATTTGACGACACATTTATGACAGGTGTCCGCAACAATATGAGCGCACAGGCCGAAACGCTGGGCGCGAAGCTGGACATCGTGGATTCCCAGAACAAACAGCCCACCCAGAATGAGCAGGTTGATACCTTTATCACAAAAGGCGTTAACGCGCTGGCAGTCAACCCGGTTGACCGTACTGCGGCCGCGCCGCTGGTTGAAAAGGCAAAAGCAGCAGGTCTTCCGATCGTTTTCCTTAACCGCGAGCCGGAAGCAAACGTTATGAAGAGCTACGACAAGGTTTGGTATGTCGGAGCGAAGGCAGAGGAGTCCGGAACCATGTCTGGCGAACTCATCGCGGATTACTTTAAAGCGAACAAGTCCGCCGACAAGAACGGCGACGGCATTATCCAGTATGTAATGCTGCAGGGCGAGCCGGGCCATCAGGATGCAACCCTTCGCACCATGTATTCCGTCAAGGCGATCGAAGACGCCGGCTTTAAGACCCAGAAGCTGGCTGCCGACACCGCAATGTGGGATAAAGTTAAGGCAACCGACCTGATGAACACCTTTATTTCCTCCCAGGGCCTTGACAAGATAGAAGCCGTTCTGGCAAACAACGACGATATGGCTCTCGGCGCAATCGAAGCACTGAAGGCACAGGGCTACAACAAAGGCGACAAATCCAAATATATCCCGGTTGTCGGTGTTGACGCAACCGCTCCAGCGCTGTCGGCCATGGCGGAAGGCTCCATGCTAGGAACCGTTCTGAACGACGGCGAAAATCAGGGCAAAGCAACGGTCAATATCGCGGTAGCCGCAGCACAGGGCAAGGAAATCAACAAGGAAACCATCGGCTATGATGTTAAAGACGGCAAATATGTTTGGATTCCGTATGTAAAGGTAACAGCGGAAAACTACAAGCAATTCCAGAAATAAGCGCGCGGATTTCCTGCTGAATTGTTATTCAGACGGTGTCTGTTCAGCGGGGGAGGGAAAGCGAAAGCTTTCCGTTCCCCGTTGATTTCAGCAAAAGGAGGGTATGGTGTATGGGCGAATATGTATTGGAAATGAATAACATAACAAAGGTATTTCCCGGCGTTAAAGCGTTGGATAACGTCAGCTTAAAGGTCCGCCGCGGCAGCGTGCACGCGCTGATGGGGGAAAACGGCGCCGGGAAATCCACACTAATGAAATGCCTTTTCGGCATTTATCAGGAAGACAGCGGCGAGATTATTTTGGACGGCAAACGTGAAAATATTACCAGCTCAAAACAGGCCCTTGATTTGGGCGTATCCATGATTCATCAGGAACTTCACCCGATTCGTTTCCGACCGGTCATGGAAAACATCTGGCTCGGCCGGTTCCCCATGCGGGGGATCGCCGTTGACAAAAAGACCATGATCCGAAAAACAAGGGAACTTTTCAAAGAAATTGAACTGGATATCAATCCGGAGACGCTGGCCGGCAATCTGTCGGCTTCCAACCTTCAACTGGTGGAAATCGCGAAGGCGGTCAGCTACAATTCGAAGATTATTATTATGGATGAACCGACATCTTCCTTAACGGATAATGAAACGGAGCATCTGTTTAAAATAATACGTCAGCTAAAGAGCAAGGGGTGCGCAATCATTTATATCTCCCATAAAATGGAGGAAATTCTGAAGATTGCCGACGAAGTCACCATCATGCGCGACGGGCAGTATGTGGGAACCTGGCCTGCCGGTGAGCTGACCACCGACCTTATCATCAGCCGCATGGTCGGTCGTGATATGACAAACCGGTTCCCGCCCCGGACGCATACCCCGGGCGACGAGGTTGTCCTTAAGGTTACGGATCTGTGCTCGCCGATCAAACGCTCCTTCCAGCATGTCAGCTTTGAGCTGCACAAGGGTGAGATCTTAGGCATCGGCGGTCTTGTGGGCGCACAGCGCACCGAACTGGTGGAAGCGCTTTTCGGGCTTCGCGCCATTGAATCGGGCGAAGTGGAAAAGGACGGCGAGGTATTTAAGGTGAAATCTGTTCAGGACGCGAAAAAGCACGGCCTTGCCCTTTTAACGGAGGAACGCCGCGCGACGGGCGTTTTCGGCATTCTTTCCGTACTTGACAACACGGTTATTGCCAGCCAGAAGCAATACGCGAAAAAGGGCGTGCTGCAAAAGCGCAAACGCCTGAAGGCGGCGGAAGAATCAAACCGGCAGCTCAACGTAAAAACCCCTTCGCTGGAAACGCTGATGCAGAACCTTTCTGGCGGTAACCAGCAGAAGGTTCTAATCGCCCGCTGGCTGCTGACGCAACCCGATATCCTCATTCTGGACGAACCGACGCGCGGCATTGACGTGGGTGCAAAGTACGAAATTTATACGATTATGATGGATTTGGTCAAACAGGGGAAGTCCATTATTATGATTTCGTCCGAAATGCCGGAGCTATTGGGTGTATCCGACCGGGTTATGGTTATGTGCGAGGGGCGCGTGTCGGGCATCTTGAGCCGCGAAGAGGCGGATCAGATCAAAGTCATGCAGCTTGCCACAAAGTTCGCCCAGTAGAGTCAGAATAGAAAGAGAGGCTGCGTATATGCAAGGAGAAAAAATTATCCCCAGACAAAAATTTGCTCTGGTTTACATAATTTCAGGATCGATCTTTTTGTTATTGGGCCTTATCCTGGAATTTTTCCTCTATTCCAAGAAAATGTATGATATGCCGTGGTTCCTGGTCGGAATAGGCGCGTGCCTGGGTATTTACGGCCTGCTGCAGATTTTGAACGCGGAGCGTATCGGAACCCACGTTGTGATTTCTCAAAAAACGATAAAAACTTTTTTAACGAACTATGCGATTATCCTCGCCTTGCTCGTGCTGGTTATTGTGATCATCTTTATTGAGCCCCGTTTCATGCAGATTCGGGTTCTCTTGGATATTATGACGCAGTCTTCCACAAGGTTGATTATCGCGTTGGGAATCTGTTTTACCCTTTTAATTGCGGGTACCGACCTTTCGGCAGGCCGCATGGTCGGCCTGGCGGCGGTTGTTTCCACCTCGCTGATGCAGACGGCGGACTATGCGAACCGGTTTTTCCCGGGGCTGCCGCAGATTCCGGTTGTGTACGCCATTTTGGCTGCCGTCGTTGTCTGTCTGCTGTTCGGCGTGCTGAACGGTTTTCTGGTTGCACAGTTCGACATGCACCCGTTCATTGCGACGCTGGCTGTGCAGGTTATTGTTTTCGGCGCGTGTTCGTTGTACTTCGATATGCCCCCGAACCATTCCCAACCGATCGGCGGCATTCGTTCCGACTTTACCAGCTTGGGACAGTTCAAATTTTTCAAGGGTTTCTTCGGAGGATTTTCCATTCTCATCCCGATCGCGCTGGTTATCACGCTGATTATTTGGTTTGTGCTGAATAAAACGGTATTCGGCAAAAACGTTTATGCAATCGGCGGCAACCGCGAAGCGGCGATTGTTTCCGGCGTAAACGTGTATGCCACCATCATGGGAATCTTCATACTCGCATCCGCCCTGTACGGGATCGGCGGTGTGCTGGAAGCTGCCCGGACCGCCGGCGCCACGAACAATTACGGCAACGGGTACGAGCTGGATGCCATTGCGGCCTGCGTGGTGGGTGGCGTTTCCCTGAACGGCGGCGTCGGAAAAATTGGCGGCATTATATCTGGTGTTCTGATTTTTACTGTCATTCAATACGGTTTGCAGTTTATCAACGTAAGCCCGATGTGGCAGCAGATTATCAAGGGAATTATCATTGCAATTGCGGTTGCAATCGATCTTTCCAAGTACAGAAAGAAATAATTCACCTTTTTACACTATTTCTGCAGAAAACCTGCGCAGATTCCTGCGCGGGTTTTTTGCAAAGAAAAATCTTTTTATTACGAACAATAAAGAGGGGTTAAGTATGATACAATACGAACAAACAGAGTTCGAATTGGAGTGAAAAATTTATGGGACTTTACCGTATTCTTCTTGCGGACGATGAAGAGGAGATACGCGAGGGCATCATAAAGAAAATTGACTGGGAAAGCCTGGGCTATACCGTTGTGGGCGACGCCGAAAACGGATTGGACGCGCTGGAAAAAGCCGAGCACCTGCGCCCGGATGTGGTGATGACGGATATTAAAATGCCGTTCATGGACGGGCTGGAGCTGGGGAGCCGCTTGCGGGATTCCATGCCCTCCACGAAGCTGATCCTGTTTTCTGGCTTCGACGATTTCGAATACGCACAGAAGGCAATCAAAATCAAAGCGGCGGAATATGTGTTAAAGCCGATTAACGCGAACGAGCTGACAGAAACGCTGAAAAAGATGAAGCAGCAGCTTGACAGCGAGTTTGCGGAGCGGCGCGACGTGGAAATGCTGCGGAAAGCCTATATGGACAGCCTCCCGGTTATGCGCGAGCAGTTTCTGGTGGGGCTGATTGAAGGCCGCATTTCGGAGGAGCGGATGCGGGCGCAGGCGCCGATGTTCCAGATCAACCTGGACGCGGAGGGCGGCTGGGCGGTCGCGGTTGTGCGTGCTGACCGCGCGCCCCTGGAAGGCGCTGTTCTGCGCGAAGAGGAGCTGATACCGATCTCGCTGCGGCGTACGGTGGACGAGATATTGGGGAATTACTGCGCCTTTACCGATTTCCTTTATTCCGACTGCGTTGCGGTCATTGCGGAGCTTTCGCCGGAAACCGGCGTCGTCCCGCTCATCCGCGGCATGAACGAGGTCTGCAAATACGCGGAGCTGGTCATGGGCGTGAAGATGGTTTCCGGAGTGGGGACGCCCTGCTCTGCGCTGGCGGATATCCGGCATTCTTACCGCGAAGCGCAGGACGCCATGGACTACTGCGCCGTGATGGGCGCGGGCAAGGCAATCTATATTTCGGACGTGGAGCCGGAAACATCCGTGAAGCTCCAGTTCGACGAGCACGACGAGCGCGAGATTTCTAGTGCTATCAAAATGGGATCGGAAGAGGAAATAAAGGAAAAAATTGGGACGTTGTTCGCGCGTTTTGAAAGGCGGCTTCTGCCTTTGAACCAGTACCAGATTTATCTGATGGAAATGGTGACTTCTTTGTTGAAGCTGATGCACGCATACGAGCTGAGTACGGAGGAAATCTTCGGGGAAAATTTCAATTATGTCAACACGATCGCGGCCCTGCGTTCTCCCGTGGAAATGAAGCAGTGGTGCACGGAATGCTGTATTCGGATCAGTATGTTGGTAAAGCATGAGCGGATTAATTCCACCCGGGTTCTGGCGCAAAACGCGAAGCAGTATATCGCGGAAAATTTCCAGAATCCGGATCTTTCCGTGGACAGCCTGTGTTCCTTTCTCCACGTAAGTCCCACTTATTTTTCAACCGTTTTCAAGCGCGAAACCGGCATGAGCTTTGTTGCGTACCTTACGGAAGTGCGTTTGCAGGAAGCGGTCAATCTTTTGAATACGACAGATGATAAAACCTATATCATAGCAGGAAAGGTCGGCTATACGGAACCGAATTATTTCAGTTATGTCTTTAAAAAGAAATTCGGCGTGTCACCTTCAAAATACAGGAACCAGTAAGATTTCGGGCGGCCGGGAAATCAGCCTTGTAGAACGGAGGGAATGCTATTGCGGAAAAAAACAAGAGAAATATTGGATAAAATTACACATTTTCTGCAAAAAAGAAGCCTGCAGTTTACAATATCGCTTACCTTTACCGCAGTTTCGGTGGTGGGAATGCTGATTGTCGGTTTTTCTCTGTCCCTGCGGTACATCGGGCTGAGCGAAAAGATGATTTCCGAAGACAATACGCACATGGTCAATCAGGTGAACCTGAATCTGGATACCTATCTTCGCAATATGATGCGTATTTCCGACTCCATGTATTACCGCGTGATTAAGAACGCGGATCTGTCTACCGACAATATTGGCGATGCCATGAGTTTGTTGTATGAAACGAACCACGACTTGCTGGTCAGCATCGGGGTTTTTTCCAGCACTGGCAAGGTCATCGCCGCCGAGCCGCTCGCGCAGCTGAAGCCGTCCGCTGGGGTAACCGGCCAAAGCTGGTTTCAGAACGCTTCGCAGAAAATTGAAAACAGCCATTTTTCAACCCCCCATGTTCAGAATCTTTTTGTGGATCCGGATAATAAATATCATTGGGTAGTTTCGCTCAGCCGCGCTGTGGAACTGACCAATGCCGGCTCAATCACTAAGGGCGTCCTGTTGGTAGACATGAATTTCAGCGGAATTGAGCAGATTTGCAAGAACGTGGATATGGGAGAATCCGGATACATTTACCTGACCAACCGGAACGGAGAACTGATTTACCATCCGCGGCAGCAGTTGATCTATTCAAATCTGATGCAGGAAAACAATATCGCCGCCGCGCATTACGACGACGGCAGCCACAGCGAAACCTTTCAGGGGCAGCGGCGCATGGTGACCGTAAAAACGGTGGGCTATACCGGCTGGAAAATCATCGCCGTAACATCTATGCAGGATATTGCCTCGAATTACCAGCAGCTTCGCATTTTCGCGTGGTTCTTTATTTTCTTCTCGATCTTCCTGATGGTTTTCCTGAACCTGTTCCTTTCTTCGCGCATCGCCAACCCGATTAAGGAGCTGGAACATTCGGTGAAAGACCTTGACAAGGGGAACCTGAGTAGTGTGGATATTGCTATTTCCGGTTCCTATGAGGTTCAGCATCTGGGGAAGACGATCCGCTCCATGGTAGACCAGCTTCATAAGCTTATGGACGATATCGTTGCCGAACAGGAATCCAAGCGGAAAAGCGAACTGGATGCGCTCCAGTCCCAGATTAACCCGCATTTCCTTTATAATACGCTTGATTCCATCATCTGGATGATTGAAAACGAGCGCTATGATGGCGCGGTCACTATGGTTACGGCGCTGGCGCGGCTGTTCCGCATCAGCCTTTCCAAGGGAAAGAATATCATTTCCGTTGCGGATGAACTGGAGCATGTGCGCAACTATCTGACCATTCAGAAGATGCGCTATAAGAACAAATTTGTATATGAAATCGACGCGGAGCCGGAAATGCTCCAATATGCAACCATTAAACTGATTGTACAGCCCCTTGTGGAAAATGCGATTTACCATGGCATGGAGTTTATGAGCGGGGACGGGGAAATAAAAATCCATGCCTACCGGAAGGAAGACAGCCTGTACATTGATATTATCGACAATGGCCTCGGAATGCCCCAGGAACAGGCGGACGCGCTTTTAACGGAAGAAGCCCCGCGCGCGCGTGGAAAAGGCTCCGGAATCGGGCTGAAGAATGTACAGGAACGCATCCAGCTTTATTTCGGGAAGGATTACGGACTTGCGATTTACAGCGAACCGGACGAAGGCACAACCGCAAGAATCCACCTTCCGCTGAAAACGCTGGAAGAACTGGATGAAGGAGGAGACGCCAAATGACCCGGAAAAAGGTTCTGGTGTTTTTCCTGATTCTTTTCGCGTTTATCAGTTCTTTCGTTCTGTTGAACCGGGAGCGCTATTTCGGCAAAAAAATCGTCAGTCCTTATGAAATTTCGGTAATCTGCCGAAGCAGCAGCACGGCAAGCAGCACGTCTGTCCGGCAGGGAATGGAGCAGGCGGCGAAGGATTTGAATGCGGAAATCAGTTTTATTACGCTTCAAAAGGAAAACAGCGCCGAAGAGCAGGTTTCCCTCTTGAAGCGGGAAATCCGCAACGGCGCGGACGCGGTTGTCATCTCGCCCGTGAATTCGGAGGATTTAGAGCAGCCCGTAAGGGAAGCGATGAAAAGCGTTCCGGTAATCGCCATGCAGTCCACGGTGGAATCGATTCCAAATCTGCCGCTCATCTCCTGTGATAACGAAAAGCTTGGTAGCGCCCTGGCGCAGGCGGCCGCCGGGGACGGAAAGAACTTGCTCCGGATTGCTATTCTGCGCAACAGTATGGATTGCAGCAGCATCCGCCGCCGCTATGACGGCGTGATGAAAATTCTTGATGAGGGCAAAAACAAGATCGAGTACTGGGATATTCCCAACGGAAGCCAACAAGCGTACGATACGGCAAAGGGAATGCTTCTGAGCAGCGCGGCGGACACCGTCATTGCGCTGGACGCTTCCACGCTGGAAGCGGTGGCAAAAGCGGAACAGGACTTATCAAAATCCGGCTTCACCAAAGTGCGTATTTTTGGAATTGGGCGAACGGATACGATTGTTTCTCTCCTAGACAGCCGGATTATCCGTTCGGTCGGCGTGGAAAACGAGTACAACCTTGGATATCTCAGTATTCAGGCCGCGGTCGATAAAATCAATAAAAAGCCGGATTCGCACGATCCCAGCATTAATTTTGCCGTGATAAACCAGGAAAATATGTACAGCTCGGAAAATCAGAGGCTGCTTTTCCCGTTTTCAAGATAAGAGGAGGGGTTCTATGAAAAGAGTCTTTTCAGCAGTATTTGCCGCGGTGTTCCTCCTTCTTCCGCTGGTTGCCTGCAGTTCCTCCGGTGGAAAGGATAAAGTGGATACAATTAAAATCGGCGTTACGCTTTACCGCAAGGATGACACTTTTGTGGCGAGCCTTTGCAATGACCTTGAAAAAATTGCGAAGCAGATGGAAGCCAAGTCTGGCAAGAAGATTGTTGTGAACGTGGTTGATGGGCAGTCAAGCCAGGCGCTGCAAAACGATCAGGTGGACAGCTTTATCTCCCGCCATTATGACGTGATCTGTGTAAATGAAGTGGATCGCACGTCCGCCGCGGTGATCGTCAACAAAGTCAAAGCGGCCGATATCCCGGTGATTTTCTTTAACCGCGAACCTGTCGAAGAGGATATCCGGCTGTGGGATCGCGCGTACTATGTCGGCGCGGACGCGGCTCAGTCCGGGCAGCTTCAGGGCGAAATTATTGCGAAGGCCTACGCGAAGGATCCGGCTTCCATTGACCGCAACGGCGACGGGAAAATCCAGTATGTGATGCTGGAAGGCGAACAGGAGCATCAGGACGCCCTGCTGCGTACGGAATATTCCATTAAGGCGGTCACCGGGGCGGGAATCAAGGTGGAAAAGCTTGCCGACGAAATTGCAAACTGGCAGCGCGCGCAGGGGACGGCAAAAATGAACCAGTGGCTTACGAAATACGGGGATCGCATCGAAGTCGTATTCTGTAACAACGACGATATGGCCCTTGGCGCGATTGATGCGATTAAAGAAAGCAAACGGAAAGTAAAACCGATTGTCGTGGGTATAGACGCGACGGAGGGGGGCGTAAACGCCATAAAGGACGGCAGTATGTTCGGAACGGTTTATAATGACGCACGGGGGCAGGCCAAAGCGATTTTCGACCTTTCCTATGCCTTTGCTACCGGCGAAGACCCGGCGAAAACGGTCAAACTGCAGGGCGGGCATTACGTTTGGGTACCCTATCGTATGGTAACCATACAAAACGCGGATGATATTCTTTCAATCCTTCAAAACTAAATTTTACCTTTTGCTTTGATAATATTTGACAAAGTTTTTAAAGTCAAATATAATATTATCGCTAAGCAATTATGCAAAATAAACAGGAATAGGAGATTAGAAATGGCAACTTGCAAAAAGTGCGGTGCCGAAATGGAGAATGGCCAGACGATTTGCTCCCAGTGCGGGGAACCGATTGAAAATTCGTCTGAAAGCCAGCCCGCCGTTGCGGACAGTAAAGAAAATTTAGAAAACGAAGCTCCGGCGCAAGCTCTTGAGGAAGAAAACACCGGAGCGCAGCATGCGCAGGAGGCGTTTCCACAGCGTGGGCAGCCTTCCCCGAAAGCGAAGAAAATCGCGATTATCGCAGCATGCTGTGCCGTATTGCTCTTTATTTGCGGATTCGCGGCAAAAACATATTTTGCCCGTGACCTGAAAATGATGATGATGGGGAACGGCAAATATATGCAGGCGTTGGAAAAAACCTGCACCGAAGCGATTACCGATCGTGCGGTCGGTTCGCTCGACATGGTCATGAATCAGCTTCCCGCTAAGAAAAACGCTACGGCGGAAGAATTTAAGGGCTCCATGCACATTGATCTGGACAACAGCTTCAAGGGGCAAATCAAGCAACAGCTCGGCGGCCACGACGAAATACTGAATAAGACTCTTGACTACATAAACTCGATCACGATGGAGGGCAGCTCCAATGTGAACAACCAGCAGATGCAGGGCAACGTTTCCTTTAATGACAAGTCCGGTAAGCTGGTTTCCGTAAATATGTTTATGGATAAAGACGGCAAGTATCTTGTGCAGCTTCCGGAAATATCAAAAACCTATCTCAGCATGGAGAATATGCAAACCGCCAATCCGGCATTCGCGGTTTCGAAAGTGGACTATGATTCCAATAAGCTGAAAGCTAGTCTACGTGCGTTAACGCAGCCGTACGTCGAGGCTGTGCAGAACGGAAAAATTACGGTGCAGAAGAACCAGAGCCTGAAAGTGGAAGACATAACGGTCAACAACGCCGCGAAAATTTCCGTAACCCTGAGCGCAGGCCAGATGAACCGGATTATGAAAAAGACCCTGGAAGTGCTCAAGAAGGATGATTATCTCTGCACATATCTTTCGGAAAATTACAATGCCTTCTTCCCAAATGAAAAGATCGATAAGGAAAAATTCAAGGAAATGATTGACGCCTTTGCCCAACAGCTTGGCAGCGACACAGACGAAAAGGCGGCGCTGACGGTTTCTGCGTATGTCCTTGCGGATGATACGCAGGTTGCCCGCAGCTATGAAATCAGCGAAGCTTCGGCAAAGGTTACTTTGAACCTGGCGTTCCAAAAAAAGCAGTTTGCCGCAAATGTCCTTGCGGACGGGAAAGAATGTTTTTCTGCAAAACTGCTCTATAATACGGCGGACAGCGGCGTCATGCAAGTTCTGATAAAAGACAAGGATAAGGCCCAGGATGCCGGCCTCAAAATTGATTTCGCAAATGCGAAGATGGAGAAGTTCGCGAACAGGGATATCCT
The DNA here is from genome assembly GCF_029266045.1 of Caproiciproducens galactitolivorans. Taxonomy (NCBI): domain Bacteria; kingdom Bacillati; phylum Bacillota; class Clostridia; order Eubacteriales; family Acutalibacteraceae; genus Caproiciproducens; species Caproiciproducens galactitolivorans. Next base: position 20,755 of record NZ_JAJUFJ010000014.1, read on the forward strand.
TCTGGGAACATTTACGCTCTCCCTTTATGACCCGAAGGGTACGGTTCAGAACGCGATCCAGTCGTCCCTCGAACGGAACGAATGGGCGAAGAATTTGTCCAAGTCAACCATTAAACTGGAAAATTCCATCAAGAATGATCAGCTGCTTTCCAATTGCACATTCGATTTAAAAGGATTGGCCTCTATCAAAATGAGCACCCAGTCGAAACCGAAAACCAGCAACGCGATTACAATGCCCGCTGTGAAAGAAAACGAAGTGCTGAAAATGGTCTCTTCCGGCACGGGTGAGGGCCAGGAAGAGCTACAGAAAAAATATGCCGGCGATTTTATGGCTTATCTGTCCGAACAGCTCGGCAAAGATAAGGATCTGGCGGATCTGCTTCAGCAAGTAGGCATCAATAAAACCATGGTTGATTTTTACCGCGCACAGTTGAAATAAAGCCAATGTGGCAAAGGGAAGGGCGCCGCACCGTGAGCGGCGCCCTTCCCTCATGCAAAAAAGGAACCGCCCGGAGGAGCGGTCCCTTTTCATTTTATTAACATCAGGAATTATTTTTAATAAAGTTCCAATTATCCCGGCACATATCGTCCAGGGAATACTTTGCTTCCCAGCCAAGCTCCTTTTTTGCTTTGGAAACATCGGCGTAGCAGACGGCAATGTCGCCGGCTCTGCGCGGGGCAATTTTATAATTTACCTTTTTTCCGCTGGCCTTTTCAAAGGCGTGAACAACGTCCAGCACGCTGCTTCCCTTGCCGGTGCCAAGGTTATACGCCTCGGCGCCCTCAATATGCGGGAGCTTCTCCAGCGCCTTCAGATGGCCGTTTGCAAGGTCGCACACATGGATATAATCGCGCACGCCGGTTCCGTCCGGGGTCGGATAGTCGTTACCGAATACGCTCAGGCATTCCAGCTTGCCGACGGCAACCTTCATGATATACGGCATCAGATTGTTCGGGATACCGTTCGGGTTTTCGCCGATCAGGCCGCTTTGGTGTGCACCGATCGGGTTAAAGTAGCGCAGAAGCGCAACCTTGAAGTTTTTATCCGCAAAGCAGACATCCTTTAAGATGTTTTCAATCATTAGTTTGGTGCTGCCGTAGGGGTTGGTAGTGGAAAGGGGCATGTCCTCCTTGAACGGAGCTTTGTTGTTCATGCCGTAAACCGTTGCGGAAGAGCTGAACACAAGCTGGTAAACCTTGTATTTCCGCATTAACCGCAGAAGGTTGAGGGTGCCGGTCAGGTTGTTGTGGTAGTATTCTAGTGGCTTTTCAACGGATTCGCCAACGGCTTTCAGCCCAGCGAAATGAATCACAGCGTCGATTTTATTTTCCTCAAAAATTTTTTCAAAGCCGTCATAATCGAGCATGTCGCACTCGTAAACCGGGAAGGTTTTTTTGGTCAGCTTTTCAACAATTTTCAGTACTTCGGGCGAAGAATTGCTATAGTTGTCCATTACAACGATATCATAGCCGTTGTTCAGAAGCTCAATGCAGGTATGGGAACCGATATATCCTGCTCCGCCGGTTACTAATACTCTCATTTTGAATTCTCCTTATAACGTTTGTATGCCTCGCGAAGCTCCTGTGCGGTTTCTTCGGGGCAGGTTGGGTTACAGCACGCCCATGCGCCCGTTTCACTGGAAGCGTTGAACTTTTGCTTTTGCGCGCTCCGCATCGGGGGGAAGAATTCAATGTGGAAATGGAAATCCTTTGAATAATCACCCATGTTGACCGGAGCGTTGTGCATGCACATCATGTAGGGGAACTGGTAGCCAAACAAACTGTCCAGCATCCCGACGGTGTCGCGGATGGTCAGCCCCAGCTCTGTTTTTTCTTCCACGGTGAAGTCCGTCATATACTCCGTATGGCGGTTGGAGAAGATGTACACGCCGTAGGGGTATTCGCAGTAAAACGGAAGGAACACGGTAAAATACCTGTTTTTAAAGATGATACGCTTGTTTTCCTTCAGCTCATTTTCCAGCATATCGCAAAACAGGCATTTGTGCTTTTCTACATAATACTCTTTTGCCGCGCCGGTTTCAAGCTCCAGCTTTTTTGGAAGGAAAGAATATCCGTAAATTTGACCGTGCGGATGGGGCATGGTTACGCCCACCGCTTCGCCCCGGTTTTCAAACGGGAAGATATATTTTATTTTTTCATCCGCGCGCATAAGGGTGAAGCGTTCGCACCATAGGTCCACCAGCTTACGCATATGCTCGTCCGAAAGCTCCGGCAGGGTCTGCGTGTGTTTCGGCGAATACAGGATGACCTCGCATTTGCCGTAGCTGGGTCTTACCTTGAAGAAATCGGTCGCAACGTCGTCCGGCTCGGGCGGGTTTTGCGACAGCGCCGGAAAATCGTTGTCGTATTCCATTACCTCGTAATCCGGCACATTGCCGAAGCTTGGGCAGAACGGGCAGTAGTCCTTCGGCATCTGCGGGCGGTTCTGCCGGTTCGACGCAATCATAATCCAGTCCTTTATCAGCGGATGCCATCTTAATTCAGCCATAAAAATCCTCCATACTTTATAAAATCCTTGTGCCGCCGACCGGCCGGATTTTCAGCACGTGACAGCTACCCTTGCCCAGAACAGCCTCCATCTTTTCGATGAATTCTTCCAGATACGCGTCCGGAACAAAGGTCTGTACCGTTCCCGCAAAGCCGCCGCCGTGCACGCGGTAGGCCCCGCCCTTTTCGCTAAGATATTTCTGGCAGAGGGCGAGCGTAAGGGAAACGCCCTGTTCCTGCACATGGGACGGCGAAAAAACGTTTTGCAGATACATATAAGACGAATAGCCGCTTTCGATAATCAGCTTCTTAAATGTTTCGAAATCCCCGCGGTTTAAAGCTTGGGCCTCTTTTTTTGCCCTTGCGTTGTCCGCGTAAAAATGGAGTGCGCGCAGCACCGCGCGGTCGCCCGCCTTTTTCCGCACTTCCAAAATTTCCCGTTGGAATGCGTCCTCGCTCACTTCGGAAAGGACGTCCTTCCCGAAGTACGCCGCAACCGCCTTCATTTCGGCCGGAATCGCCGCGTAATCGGGGGTCAAATCGGCATGGCTTCCCTTTGTATCGATGATGCACAGCGAATATCCGCATTTTCCGAAATCGAAATCAACCTTTTGCACCACCGGGTTTTCGGCGTCCTTAAAATCGATGGCGACGAAGCCGCCGACCGAGCTGGCCGCCTGGTCCATCAGCCCGCAGGGTTTCCCAAAGTAAACATTTTCTGCATACTGGCCGATCTGCGCGATTTTCAGCGCGCTTTCCTTTCCGCCGCAGAACAAATCGTTTACAATGGTGCCAATCAGCACTTCAAATGCCGCTGAGGAAGAAAGCCCGGACCCCGAAAGAACGTCCGAGGTGGTGTAGGCTTCAAATCCGCCGACGCGGTAACCCATTTGCGCGAATTTGCTTAAAATTCCGCGAATCAGCGCGGGGGAGGTGTTCTGCTCCGCTTCTTTTCTTTCCAGATTACCTGCGTCCAGTACGTCTGCGGGGTATTCTTCAGATTCCACTCGTACCCGGTTGTTATCCCCTTTCGACACGACGGCGATCACATCCAGGTTCACGCTTGCCGCAAGCACATTCCCGCGCTGATGGTCGGTGTGGTTGCCGCCGATCTCCGTCCGTCCGGGCGCGCTGAAAATATTGATGTCCCGATCCGTTCCATATCGTTTTTCGAAAGCTTCCACCGCCTGAAGCAGACGGTTTCGGTAATCCTTTGCTTTATCCGGGCCGCAAACGTAGAGGTACGCCAGTTTTTCGTCCAAATTCCCGTTTGCAATCCATTCCTTTGCCTTAGAAGAAAGCACCGTAATCCCCCCAGTAAAAATATTATGGAATATCTGACTCTATTCTATGCCAATCATCCGGTTTCCACAAGGACAAAATTCTCAACTTTATGGAGAAATGTTGCAATGAAAAAAGCACCTCCATGTGACTCGTTTCCGCGTTTCTTCAGCTTCAGACGGCCTTGCACTTGGGCAAACTGAGAGGAGAAATGCTCATCGTCGAATCCGGACAAGAAGCTGTGTTTGCCCACCCGTTCCTTTTGCGATTATGGACACAAAATACCGCTTTTATTGCAACCGTTTTTAACCCGAAGGGTCCGCAGTATTTTTCTTTTTAGATGTTTTAATCTTTTTTATGCTCCGGACGATATATAATTATAGTTTGCAGGCGCAGCGAAAGGACTCGCTGCGAACGGATTTTAAGGAGAAGGAACCATGCGCATCCAACACAATATTAGTGCGATGTTCGCACTGCGTAACATTGCGATAAACCAAAGGCTGTGCGAGCGGAGCCTTATGCGCCTTTCTTCCGGTTACCGCATCAACTCGGCTGCCGACGACCCGGCCGGCCTTGCCGTTTCCGAGAAAATGCGCTCGCAGATTCGCGGGCTCAGTGCCGCACGGAATAACACGCAGGACGGTATCAGCCTGCTTCAAACTGCCGAAGGAAACCTAAATGAAACGCATTCCATTTTACAGCGGATGCTGGAGCTTGCAACGCAGTCGGCGAACGGGACGTATCGGAATGAAACGGATCGGAAGTTTGCCGAAAAGGAATTTAATGCGCTCAGGGAGGAAATTGATCGTATTGCGCGTACGACGCATTTTAACGGTCAGTATCTCCTCAACGGCAATTTCGCTAAAAAGGAAGGTCCTAAACCCGGGGGATTGACGCTTCAGGTCGGGGCGGACAGCTCCGAATCCAGCCGGTTTACGGTATTCCTTCCGGACATGAGCGCCGCGGCAATTGGCCTTTCCGACGCTTCCATTGCCACGCAGGAAGACGCACAGAAGGCAATGGGGTTGATTCAAAAGGCAATAGACAGCGTTTCAGAAGCAAGGGCCGGGATGGGAACGGCGCAGCGGACCCTGGAGCGCACACTAAGCTGCATTGATACCATGTCGGAAAACCTGATTTCCGCGGAAAGCCGTATCCGGGATGTGGATATGGCAAAGGAAATAATGGAGTTTTCCAAGCACAATATCCTTGTGAGGGCGGGCATGGCAATGCTCGCGCAGGCAAATCAGCAGCCGCAGCTTATTTTAAAGCTGCTGGATTCCTGTTACGTCAAAAAGGACAAATAGCAAAAAGGAAAGCTTCGGCGCCGAAAATCGGCGCCGAAGCTTTTTCTGTCTATGTTTACTGCCTTTTTTCCCAATAGATGTCGACATAGTCGCCGTCCGCAAGGGTTTGCAGGTATGCCGCGTCCTGTCCGTTCACATGCAGGACAATGTTCCCCTGCGGCTTCGACAGGTCGATGTCTACCAGATTCAGCATGTCGATCAGGCGGTACGGGGTTTTGTCCGGCTTTGGATCCAATAAAAGCGGGGCGTGATTCAGCGTAATGTGAACCTTGTTCTCCGCCGGCGCGGAATCCGGTTCCTTTGTGGGTGTTGCTTCCGGACGAGGTTCGGGCTGTACCGGCTGCGAAACGGGCTGCTGATCCACAACTGCCTGCGCATATTCAATCCGGTCATCCTTAGAAAGCACCGTATCCGGTTCCGCCGGTTTCCCGTTAATGGTGCAGGCTCTTTCTTCGTCTTCCCCCAGATACCGGAGAAGCTCCCGCAGCGTGCCGACGGAATAGGTGCGCACCTTGTCGCGGGCGCAGAGCTTCTGCTCCGGTTTGGCGGGCTGGCCGTTCACGGACGCGTGGGTGCCGATTTCCACTTCCATGCCGTTAAAAAAGACTTTGCAAGGTTCTTGGAAATGTACAACATCCCCTAAAGAGGGATGCGCGTTTTCGCCCGGGACAGCCGGTTCGAATAGAATTTCGTCCCCGGCTTTGATAATGGCGGTAATGCCGCTTTCCTCGCCGTTGAGCAAAATGCGCGCGGGCTTCGGGTGGCCGCCGTACAGGACTTTTTTCTCGCCGTTCAGTTCGATAATCATGCTTTGCCCGGAACGGCTGATAAACTGGCTGTAAGTGTAGCCGTTCATCAGCAGAACGTCCAGAACGGTCAGCTTGCCGCTACGGAACAGCTTTGCCCGGCTGCCGTTCAGCCGGATGGAAAAGCTGTCGTTGATCAGATTGAGCGCGGCGGAAACGGCTATCCCCAGCGGGGTTGCAAATTCCGGCCCGGTTACGTCCGTGTCGGACGAGGAAACATGCATAAGGAAATTGTTTCCCCCGATTGCCGCGCGGGTCGGCGGAAGCTTCAGATATTCCGCAACGCATTCGCACAGGCCGGGCAGCTTGCTCCCGCCCCCGACCAGAAAGACGGCGGAAGGCGCGCCCCCGTTGGCCTCGATAATACGGTCGCAGATTTCTTTGCAAAGAGTCCGCATAACCGGTTCGGTTTCGCGCTTCACTTCTTCCGGCGCAACGGTGTGCTCAAACCCGAGAATATCCTTGAACGAAATCTCACTTTCGCCGCTCATCTTCATTTTTATATCTTCTGCCGCCGTAAAATCGACGAGGTATTTTTTCATAATCGCTTCGGTGATTTCGTCGCCGGCAATCGTCGCCATGGTGTAGCCCACCACGCCACCGTCCTTGGAAATGGCAATATCCGAGGTCCCCGCGCCGATATCCACCAGGGCCAGGTTTAACAGGCGCAGCTTCTGCGGAATAGCCGCGTTCATGGCAGCGATCGGCTCCAAAGTCAGGCTGGCGACTTCCAGCCCGGTTTTATGCATGGTGGTATACAGGCTGTCCACAACCTCGCGCGGCAGGAACGTGGCGATTACTTCCACGCGGATGCGCTGGCCGCGGTGGTCAAGAAGGTTCGATATCGGGTAATCGTCCAGCAGGTATTGCACGACGGAATAGCCTACAAGGTAGAATACCGGCTGGTTGCCGTCGTCGGTTTCGGGGGCAAACTGGCACTCCGCCGCTTCAATCGCGCCTGCTTCCAGCCGACTGATGGTTTCTTCGTCGATGGACTGCGACGGGTTCAGATCCATTTCATAGGAGGCTCTCTGCGTCCGGAGTGCGCGCCCCGCCGCCGCGACGCAGACGTGCCGGAGCGGGTAGCCAAGCCGTTTTTCCAGTCGGCTTTTGACAATACCCGCGATACGGCTTACCTGCTCAATATCCTCAATCTGCCCGTCGATCATGGCGCGCTTCGGATGCTCAACGGTTTCCACGGCCAGAATTCGCAGCATCTCGCCGTCCATTTCGCCGACAACGCCAATCACGCTCCGGGTGCCGATATCGAGCGCAAATACATAATCTTCCGGCGTTTCCCCGGTAGCCGTATTCTGTTCCTTTTGTGTTTCCATTTGCATCGTTCGGCCTCCACTTGCAGAATTTCCAAATTACGATTAGAATTCCATTTTATTTTACTATAAGTTTATTTGAATTGCAATCAAATCGTCGGATTCTCAAACCCGCGCTGCCGCTTTTTCACCGGGTAAATCCGTATTTCTGCCGCGGGCCTCGGCTATTTCTCCGACAGCTTTTCGAGCTTCTTCCGGCTGCTGATCGTAACCCCGCCCCGGAACAGCGAAACCATGCCCTCGCTCTGGAAGTATTTGAGCATGCGGGTGACGACCTCGCGCGCGGAACCCAAATGGTTTGCAATCGCCTCCTGCGTAATGTGAAGCGTGTCGGAGCCTTCCACAGCAGATTGCTCCAAAAGGAAGTTCGCAAGCCTTCGGTCGAAGCTTGTAAAGAGAACCTGTTCCATAATCCACATTACGTCGGAAAAACGGGAGGAGATTAACTGATTGGTGAAGCCGGACACCGCAAGCGTGCTCTCGTTCAGCTCATTGTACACCGCTGTCGGGATCAGCAGCACGCGGCTTTCGCTTTCCGCTTCGATGGAAATGTCAAAGGTGATGTTTTTCAGCATGCAGGCAGCCGAAAAAATGCAGGCGTCCCGTTCGAACAGGCGGTAAATGGTGATCTCCTTGCCGGTGTCGGAAAGGATATAGGCGCGAAGATGCCCGCTTTTTACAAGAATCAGCCCCAGGCAGTCCTGCGAGCCGTCGTGCAGGCTCTGTCCCTTTTTAACCGTAAACGCGGAAGCTGTCGCTTCGATTCTTTCTTTTTGATTCTGCGAAAGCGCATTCCAGAAAGGAAGAGCCTCTTTCATGAATTCCAGTTCCGTTTTTGCTATCGCCATACAGCCGCCCCCTATTCTATATTCCCAGTATTTCCTTGCTCTTATTATACTACGGTATCGAAAAAGAGCAACGGCTGCTCCTCTTCGCGGACTTGCCCGCGGCAAAGCGAACGCCCCGCGTCAAAAGACGCGGGGCGTGGATTCAGCAGGGGTTTCATAGCGTTTACCAAAATGCGCTTTTTTAGTGATTCCTGCAGGCTTCCGTATAATTATTTTGCAGCAGTATTTTTTAATAAACGGTTAATTTTAAAGCATATCCAGAATGGATTGTTTGCTGCGGGAACCGACGGCGGTATTCGCGACTTTCCCGTCTTTCATCACGATGAGTGTCGGGATGCTCATTACGCCGAACTGGGAGGCAAGCTCCGGCTGTTCGTCCACATTGACCTTGCCGACCTTGATATTCGGGTTTTCCTCCGCGATTTCGTCCACAATCGGGGAGACCATGCGGCAGGGACCGCACCACGGCGCCCAGAAGTCAATAAGAACAGGCTTGTCGGACCGAACGGCTTCCTGTGTAAAATTCTCATTTGTCAATGTAATTACAGACATCTTTCTTCTCCTTTTCTAATTGGAATTGGTATTTGTATTTTCTGCTTTTATTATACGCAATTAGGGTTCCTTTTCTGTGACATAATCACCGTGCTTTTTTCAGCTTGCGGTAATATTGGATGGCGCTGGTCGCGGCTTTTGCCCCGTCATAAACCGCTTTGGAAATCTGAAGCATGCCGCCGGTGCAGTCGCCTGCGGCGTACAGCCCGGGAACGCTGGTCTGCATATTCTCATCCACGACGATGCGTCCGCCCTCAGTCTGGGCGCCTATGGAGCGGGCGAAATCCCCGCTGGAAGCCACGCCCTGTGCGACAAATACGCCGGAAACGGGCAGCGCGGAGCCGTCTTTAAACCGGACGGTTTCCAATACCTTGCCGCCCTGCAGCGCGGCGATTTCCCGTTTGTCCACCGGAATTTCCGGGGGAAATGCGGCGGCTGGTTCGCAACCATTGGTAAGTACCGTAACCGAGCCGACAACGGGAAGCAGCTCCTGCGCTTCGTGCAGGGCGTAGTTTCCGTCCCCCAGCACAGCGACATGTTTTCCCCGGTAAAAGAATGCGTCACAGACGGCGCAGTAGCTGACGCCCTTTCCCTCCAATTCGCGCAGCCCTTCAATCGCGGGCGCCCTGCGCGCCGCGCCCGTTGCCAAAATCACGATCGGCGCCTGATATTCCTCTGTTTTTGTCTGGACGGTAAATCCGCCGTCGTATTGGATTCCTACCACCTCGTCCTCAATGGTGGTAACGCCAAGCCGGGAAGCCTGATCCAGCCCGTTGCGGACAAGCTGTTCGCCGGAAATCGGTTCGGGAAAGCCGTAATAATTTTCAATTTCCCCCGCTTTGGAAAGAGACCCGCTGTCACGCCCGATCACCAGCGTTTCCAGCCCGGCGCGCGCCGTATACGCCGCCGCGGAAATTCCGGCGGGACCGTTTCCCAGGATGATCACATCGGACATTTTTAACACCTTCTCTGCCGTTTCTGGCTTTAGTATATGCCAAAGCCGGTTAATATTCCGTGACAACATCACAAAATCCTTCCTTATTGTGATTTTGTCACGGAATATGTTTTTTTTTCATGATATCATAAATTTGCAAAACAGGACAGTTGTTTTACAATTTCTTTGTTAATTTTTTATTTTAAATGATTTCGAAAGGTGGAAGGAAAATGAAGGTATTGATCGTAGGCGGCGTTGCCGGCGGTGCAAGCGCGGCAACAAGGCTTCGCAGGCAAAGCGAAGACGCCCAGATTATTTTGTTTGAAAAAGGCGAATATATTTCCTACGCAAACTGTGGCTTACCTTATTATATAGGCGGGACGATCCGGGACAGGGAGCGGCTGATCGTAACCACCCCACAACTGCTTCGCGACCGCTTCCGCATTGACGTCCGCACGATGAGCGAGGTTGTGAAGATTGACCGCGCGAAAAAAATGGTCACCGTAAAAAACCATGCCGACGGTACGGTGTATGAGGAAAGCTACGACAAGCTGATCCTTTCCCCGGGCGCGCAGCCGAAGCGCCCCCCGCTGCCGGGTATTGACAGCGAGGGAATATTCACCCTGCGCACCGTTCCCGACACATACCGGATTGACGAATACATCCGGGAAACGAAGGCGGAGAGCGCGGTTGTGGTCGGCGCGGGCTTCATCGGCGTGGAAATGGCGGAAAACCTGAAAAAGCGCGGGCTGGATGTGACGATTGTCGAATACCTGGATCAGGCCATCGCTTCGCTCGACCCGGAAATGGCGGCGATCCTGCACCGGCACCTGCGGGAAAACGGAATCCGGCTGCTGTTCGGCACAGGGGTGCAGGGCTTTGAAAAGGCGGAGAATCTGAAAGTGAAGCTGACCGGGGAAAAAGAGATTTGCGCCGATCTGGTGGTTCTGAGCATCGGCGTTGCGCCGGACAGCAGCCTTGCAAAGGACGCCGGGCTTGAGCTGAGCGTCGGCGGAAGCATTCAGGTGAACGATACCCTCCAGACCTCGGATCCGGATATTTATGCTGTTGGCGACGCCATTAGTGTGCGGCAGTTCCTGACCGGCGAGGATACGCTGGTTCCGCTTGCAGGTCCGGCAAACCGCCAGGGCCGCCTCGCGGGGGAAAATGTCCTGGGCAGAAGGGTCGGAATCAACGACGGCGTGCAGGGAAGCGCGATTCTGAAGGTGTTTGATATGACCGCGGCATCTACTGGCATGAATGAAAAGCAGTTGAAAGCGAAAAAAATCCCTTATCAAAGGACATATATCCATCCGGCGGACCATGCCACCTATTATCCGGGTTCTTCGCAGATCAGCATGAAGCTGCTGTTTGCGCCGGACGGGAAAATTTTGGGCGCGCAGGTGGTCGGGTTTGACGGTGTGGATAAGCGCATCGATGTGCTGGCGACCGCGCTCCGCTTTGGCGGCACGGTATACGATCTGGAAAAGCTGGAGCTTTGCTACGCGCCGCCCTATTCCTCTGCGAAAGACCCGGTCAATATCCTCGGCTTTACAGCCGCCAATATTCTGCGCGGGGATGTAAAGGTATTTTACTTCGACGAAGTCGACGCGCTCGACCGAAGCAAGGTCAGCCTTGTAGACACAAGAACCCCTTCGGAAGTGCAGGCGGGCACGATTGACGGCGCAATCAATATCCCGCTGGATCAGCTGCGTGAGCGTATGCAGGAACTGCCGAAGGAAAAGCCGGTATATGTATTCTGCCAGGTGGGTTTGCGCGGCTATCTTGCGGCCCGCATCCTGATGCAGAATGGGTATGACGTAAAAAACCTCAGCGGGGGCTATAAAACCTATATCACCGCGAAGGGCGACCGGGAACAACCGACGGGTACGGACTGCATCGGCTGTAAAAAAAAACTGACTGAACCGGTGGCGCCAGCGTGCGGTAAGGATGTAAAAATAATCGAAGTGGACGCTTGCGGCTTGCAGTGCCCCGGACCGATCATGAAGGTTTCGGAGGGGATAAAAAGCATCCGTGAAGGCGAATGCCTGAAGGTCCGCGCGACAGACCCGGCGTTTGCTTCGGATATCCGCATTTGGTGCGAACGGACGGGTAACCCGCTGCTTGGCGTGGAACGCGAAGGGAGCACGTATTCCGTTACCATCCGGAAAGGCGACGCGGCGCCCGCCGCCTCGGCAGCAGGCGGGAACGGCAAGAGCATGGTGGTGTTCAGCGGCGACCTTGACAAAGCACTTGCGGCGCTGATCATTGCCAACGGCGCGGCTTCCATGGGAAGAAAGGTCACCTTGTTCTTCACTTTCTGGGGGCTGAATATTCTTCGCAAAAACGAATATGTGCCCGTAAAGAAGAATTTTATTGAGAAGATGTTCGGCATGATGATGCCCCGCGGCAGTAAAAAGCTGGGCCTTTCCAAAATGAACATGCTCGGCATGGGGCCGAAAATGATCCGCAGCGTGATGAAAAGCAAAAATGTTTCTTCTTTGGAAGAACTTCTCCGTTCGGCAATCGACAATGGGGTGCGGATTGTCGCCTGCCAGATGTCCATGGATATCATGGGAATCAAGCGGGAGGAACTGATCGACGGAGTGGAAATCGCCGGGGTGGCAACCTTCCTTGGCTCCGCAGAGCAGTCGGACACAAACCTGTTTATCTGATGGATAAGACCACAAAACCCTCCGGAAAACCGGAGGGTTTCTTTATGAACGGTTATTTTATAAATTCTTTTTCCGCTTCGGCAAAAGCCTGCTTGTAAACCGCGTCAAAGGGTGCGCCGTGCGCTTCGGCGGCTTTTTTCACATCCTCATATTCCGGCTTGTATTTTGTAATCCCGCAGCCTTGGCTGACTTTTATCCGGATGGGGCCGTATGCGGTTTGAACGGTTCGGAAAGAGGATTTTAAGATTGTGCGGGAGCAGGGCGACATTCGCACGCCCAGCGTCGTGGTGTGCAGAAGAATCAGCCGCATAAAACGTTCCTGCATATCCGGCTTGCACAGGCAGGTCAGAAGGACGGAAGGGCGGCCCTTTTTCATTTGAACCGGCGTTGTGAAAACGTCCAGCGCGCCGGCTTCAAACAGCCGGTCGGCCGCGAAAGCGATAGCCTCCGGCGTCATGTCGTCAAGATTGCAGCGCAGCTCCGCAATTTCGTCCGCGTAATCCTCTGTTTCCGACCAGAAGGCCCGTACGCAGTTTGCCGCTTCGAAGTCCTTTGTTCCCATGCCGCATCCGATTTTGTCCACCCACATCGGGGGCATCGGCCCGAAACGGGTGGCGAAGTGCCGCAGAAGCGCAGCGCCCGTTGGCGTGCAAAGCTCTCCGCGGATCTCGCCGCTATAAATGGGAACGCCTGTTAAAAGCCGGGCTGTTGCAGGGGCCGGAACGGGAAGCAAGCCGTGCGCACAGCGGACAAAACCGCTCCCTACGTGAACCGGGGAAGCTGTGATTTCATCCGCACCCAGCAGATAAAACAGCAGGCAGCAGCCGACAACGTCGGCGACGGCGTCCAAAGTACCGACCTCATGGAAGTGGATCTGTTCCAGAGTAACGCCGTGGACATGCGCTTCCGCTTCGCCGATTTTTCGGTAGACGGCCAGCGCGTCTTCCCGGACTTCTTCCGGCACCGGGAGCTGTGCAATCAGGGATTTTATGCTTTCATAGCTGTGTGCGTTTGTTTCCGCGCGGCAGGATTGTGCTGGTACTTCGTTTTCCTCCCACCCGTTTACGGTGACAACCATATGGCTTCCGGAAATGCCGCATTTTACAGAGGGGACACAGCTTACCGTAACCCCCGGAAGCCCGAGGGTGTTCATCTGCTTTAAAAAGCCCTCCCGGTCGGGGAAAAGCTCCAGCAGGGCGGCCGTCAGCATATCCCCGGCGGCGCCCATATTGCATTCGATATAAAGCCGTTTCATTCCTTGTCCCCCAAATGATTAATCCTGCTGGCGAGAAAGCCCGCGCCGAAGCCATTGTCGATGTTTACGACGCTGACGCCGCTCGCGCAGGAGTTCAGCATGGAAAGCAGGGCGGACACACCGCCGAAATTCGCCCCGTAGCCGATGCTGGTCGGCACAGCGATCACAGGGCAGTCCGCAAGGCCGCCGATCACGCTTGCAAGCGCTCCTTCCATGCCCGCAACGGCGACGATCACGCGCGCTTTGAGAATCACGTCCAGCTTGGAAAGCAGGCGGTGAAGTCCAGCAACGCCTACATCGTACAGACGGGTGACCTTGTTCCCCAAAGCTTCCGCTGTACGGGCGGCTTCTTCCGCTACGGGAAGGTCGCTAGTTCCGGCGGATGCGACGACAATAATGCCGGAGGAGGTGATTTCCGCTTTGCGCCCTGCAATTCCGAGCCTGGATACCTCGTCGTAGTCCAGCGGGATTGCTTTTTCCACTATTTCTGCGGCTTCGGTGGAAAGCCGGGTAATTAGGATGGTCCCCACGCCGTTTTTTCGCATGGCGGACGCGATGCCCATAATCTGCTCCGGTGTTTTTCCGCTTCCGTAGATGACTTCGGGCACGCCCTGCCGCAGTTCGCGGTGCAGATCCACTTTCGCGTAGCCCAAATCTTCGTAAGGGCTTGTCCGAAGCTTTAAAACCGCCTTTTCGGGGGAAAGGGTTCCGTTCTTTACCTCCTGAAGTAGTGCCAGCGTCTTTTTTGAGTCCATTTTTGTCCTTCCTTTCAGCCCCGCGGTGTTAAGTCCAGCAGTACTCCGTCGAACCAGCGGGAAAGCTCCTTTGTGAGTTCATCCTTCTTCGAAAGCGCCATGGAAAACTGGCTTTCGGGAAGCTGGAGCTTTGCGGCGCCGTGGAAATAGCGCACGCGGAAGTTAGTGAACCCCATGGAAAACAGGGCCGTCTCAGCCTGTTCTGCTTTTTTCAGCAACTCCGGGGTAATTTCGGTCCCGGTGGGAATACGCGTCGCCAGGCAGGCGTAAGCCGGTTTATCGTGCGTAAAAAGCCCGGCTTCTTTGGAAAACCGCCGGATTTCGGGTTTTGTCAGGCCGCATTCGCGCAGGGGCGAGCGGACGCCCAGTTCCTTTAAAGCCCGCATGCCGGGACGGTCGTCCGCAAGGTCGGAGGCGTTTGAGCCGTCGATCAACAGCGAGTAGCCGTCTTTTTGTGCTAGCTCTCGAAGCCGGGTGAACAAAGCTGTTTTGCAATAATAACAGCGAAGCGGGCCGTTTGCCGCAACCTGCGTGTCTTTTAGCACGTCAATTTCCGCAACGGTAAACGGAACGCCAAGTTCATCGGCCAGCCGCTTCGCGTCGTCCAGTTCAAACTGCGGCTGGAAAGCGGAGTAAATGAAATATGCGTGAATATCACAGCCGTAATACTTTGCGGCATACAGCAGATAAGAAGAATCGGTGCCGCCGGAAAAGGCGAGGGCGGCGCTTGGATTTTCAGCAAAAAATGTTTTTAGATTCATTTTAACTCCTCGTGCATATCTGTGTTAAAACCGGATTGCTTAGGGATATGCGTCTATTTGGCGGTATGCACGGTTTCAGCCATGCGTTTCTATCTGAACATTTTACCTTTGGACAGTAGGTTTGTCAATTGAAACAGCGGGGGATTTTCGTTGACGAACAATCCATTTAATGCTATGATAATTAAGGATTTTATACGGTGTATTTTTTGGAGGAAAAGAATGAGAGTGGTTGTAATCGACGGTCAGGGCGGCGGGATGGGCCGAAGTTTGGTGGAAAAGCTGAAGGCGGAAATTCCAAGCGTTAAGGTGATTGCGGTCGGAACCAATTCTCTTGCCACCTCTGCAATGCTGAAAGCGGGTGCGGACGCTGGCGCGACCGGGGAAAACGCGGTGATTTTCAATTGTTCCCACGCCGATATTATTACCGGCCCGATCGGCATTCTTCTGGCAAATGCCATGCTGGGCGAAATATCCCCGAAAATGGCGTGCGCCGTTTCCGCAAGCATGGCGCAGAAGGTGTTGGTTCCGGTTTCCACCTGCCGTGTGCATATTGCCGGAACGGAGGATAGGCCCATGGCGAAATACATAGAGCAGACGGTTGAAATGATCAAAAAACTGATCAGCCAGTAATGAATCTTTGATACGCAGATGAAAGCCGGTGGGCGAAGCGGTTCTTCAGGAGCATGGCTGTGTTTCCACTCCTTTTATGATTGCTGTGTTGACTTCTCAAAGGATTGTGTTATAATAGTAAAGCTAAATATCCGCCCGTGGCGAAGCTGGATATCGCAGCAGATTCCGATTCTGAAGGCCGGGGGTTCGAATCCCTCCGGGCGGGCCAAAAACAGGATGTGGCTTTTGCCCCGTCCTGTTTTTTAGTTCGAGCCGACAGGGTGAGAACCCCCTGGCGCAAGTTTTGGGAAGCACTTTCTTGTTTTTTCTGAATTTATTGGAGGTACTCGCGGAACGCGGGCTGGGGATTGCACCGCCTTCGAATCCCTCCGGCAGACCAAATGCTAAACCCGCATGAACGCTGATTTTTTTCAGTATTCATGCGGGTTTTCCACGTTTTCAGAGTGTTTTATATCGGACTATTATATTGCTTAAAACATAAAAATACAGTAAAAAATGCAACACGAAATGCCCGCATTCATGGCCGGGAGGGTGGGCAAAAATCCTACCGTTAGTCAGTAATCATAGGTGGCTTCTTCGACGGTTGCAATTGCGAACTTTTTGCAAAAAACATGAAAATATGTTATAATTAATTTATAGAAATATAAGTGAATGCAGGAAGGAGCAATTGTTTGAATACGAAAAGAATCAAAATAGGTGTCGGTTTTGCAACGGGGCGCAGGCACTTTCAAAAGGTGCTGAAAACCTATATTTATAACTGGCACGAGGAATGCGGACTGGCCCAGAATGAAAGCATGGAAATTCATCCGATCGTCGCATACGACCTGCGTTTTGCAAACGCGAAGAAAACAGACTTTACAAATATCCAAAACGAATTAAGAGATTTAGTTGGCGATATTTATTTTGCGGACGCCGAGTTTATCAAAAAAGAAACCGATGAAATGATTCGCAGGGGCATACTAAGCGAAAAGGAGGTTCATTTGCTGTTTGGGAGCGGGTATGCCGGGAAACGCAACGCGGTGCTTTACACCGCATTGAAAAAAGGAATGGACTACCTTCTTTTCCTGGATGACGACGAATATCCCATTGCGGTGACCAATACGCGTTCCACCGCGGTATGGGGCGGTCAGCACGTGCTGAAAACGCATTTGGAATACATAAAAGACGCGGATATTACCAATGGGTACCACTGCGGATACATTTCCCCCATTCCGCAGATTGCATTTAATGATACGTTGAAAAAAGAAGATTTCAAGCAATTCATTGAGGCGCTGAGCAATGATATTATTCGCTGGGACACCATTCATTCCCTTATGAAAAACGGCGGGGTAACCTATGCCGACCCCGGAATCATAACGGCGGATCGGGCACAGGAGGTGCCGGAAACCAACTGCACGAAGTTTATTTCCGGCAGCAATCTTTGCATTCGCCTGACCGGGCAAAAACAGATTTACCCGTTTTACAACCCGCCGGGCGCGCGGGGGGAAGATACCTTTTTGAGCACATGTCTGACAGGCAGCAAGGTTCTTCGCGTTCCCTGCTACACCTTCCACGACGGTTTTTCAACTTATAAGCATTTAATGGATGGCGTACTGCCGATCAAGTTAAAACCAATCCTTCCGGATTCCGGGAAAGTGATCGACCGGTTTTACAACTGCTGCGTCGGCTGGGTTCGATACAAGCCCCTGCTGCTGTATATTACACAGAGGGAGGATTACGGGAGGCGGATCACGGAGATGCGCTCCGCGCTTGGCGAAACGCTCCCGAAGGTGAGCAAATATTTCGGAAAGGACGACTTTGTGAAAATCCGGAAGGAACTGGACCGGTATGACGCAAACGTCCGGAAGCATTACGATCAGTTCCAGAAGACGAAAGAGGTCTGGGAAAGGGTTCTGGAGGATCTTCGATGCGAGGCTTAGATTGGTCCGGAGTTGGAATGACCATCTGGCGGAATCCTGCCTGAATTGCAAGGCGCTGTTCCATGGCTGGTGGAAAAGATCCCCTCGTGCTGTCCCGGGCGGTGCTTTCTTTTTTATACAATAGAAATCGGACGAATTCCCGGGAACTTTGGGAGATTAAGCGTTATTATCATGAATTTTTGTAAATACCATGGACTTTAATCTGCTGCCGGAGTATAATGGCTGATTATAGACAATTCGTATGCAGCAAAGGAGCGATATTGTGAATGTTCTTGTTGTAGGATGCGGAAGGCTGGGAACACGTCTGGCAGAGATTTTGGATGAGCATGGACACGACGTTGCCGTGGTGGATTCCAATCCTGACGCATTCCGGAACTTAAGTGAAGATTTCAGCGGGCTAACAATCACCGGCATGCCGATGGATATGCAGGTGCTGCAGAACGCGGGAGTGCAAAATTGCGACGCAGTAGCGGTTGTCACACCGGACGATAATCTGAACATAACCGTGTCACAGATTGTCCGCGAATTTTTCGGTGTGAAAAATGTGGTCGCGCGGATTTCCGACCCGGCGCGCGAAAATGTATTCAAGCGGTTCGGGCTGAAAACCGTCTGTCCCACAAAGCTGGCGGGTGACGCGATGTTTACCGCGCTGACACAGCCCTTAAGCCCCAAAAATCTATCGTTTGAAACGGCAACGGTTACCTTTCACTGCCGTGCCGTAGATAAAGCGCATGACGGTGCGGTTGTGGAGTCTGTGCCGATGGACGGGGGAGAAACCATCTTTGGCGTGTTGCGCACGAGTGGGGAGATGGAGCTTTACACGGTTGGAAAGAGTATGATGCTTGCTGAGGGCGATCAGGTCATTTTCGCTAAGGTAGTGGATTGAATTAGGGTGAGGAAATTATGAAGATTATAATTGTAGGCGGAGGAAAGCTTGGCCATCAAATAGCCGGCAATATGTTGGATAGAAAATATACCGTTAAACTAATTGAAAAGGACAAGGCGAAATGTATGCGCCTTGCGAATGAACTGGACGCAGAGGTAATCTGCGGCGACGGCACCGAAATTGAAGCGCTAGACGCCGCCGGAACCAGAAACGCGGACTGCTTTATCGCGGTGACGGGCAGCGATCAGGATAATCTGGTGGCTTCCCAGCTTGCGCGAATCGAATTCAAAGCGAAAAAGGTCATTGCAAGGGCAAACGACCCACGTAATCTGGAGGCGCTCCGAACGCTGGGTACGAGCATCGTCGTAAGCAGTACGGAAATAATTACCAGTTTAATCGAGCAGGAGGTAAATGTGTCGGGGATGCATCTGCTTGCAACGCTGAATAAGGGGAAAGCCAGCATTTGCTCCATTACGCTTTCAGACAACACCTCTCTAAACGGTACAGCGCTGAAGGATATAATACTGCCAGAGGGGTCGCTGATCGTTTCCATTGTGCGGGGGGAAGACACGATGATTCCGAATGGTTTGACGAAAATCCGCGCCGGGGACGAAATTGTCGCCGTCTGCATGGGCGACAGCCAGAAAGAGCTCATGAAGATTCTGGGAGCCACGGCTTAGAAGAAAGCAAAAAAAATCCCACCGTTTTGCGGTGGGATTTTGTATATTTAATTGTAGGGATTAACCAACGATCACTTTGCCTTCCGGAAGGATGGAGCCGTTCGCATGATGCCCCTTCTGTAGTGTCAGTGCAAGTCCGAGCGAAACGGGGCCGACGCGCCCAACGTACATTGTAAACGTTACGGCAAGCTTCGAAACCCAGCTTAGCGTTTGCGTAACACCCGCAGTAAGCCCAACCGTACCGAATCCGGAGGTTGCTTCGAACAGGGCGTCGATGCCGCTGATATCCTGATCGGCAGACAGAATGATCCCGGTGGTAATCAGGACGAGCAATGCCGCGCTGAAAACAATCGCAAGCGAACGGTAAACCGTAAGCTTGTCCAGCCTTCTTTTTAAAATCGTCGCTTCCTCGTTCCCTTTCATCACGCTGACGACAGTTGCCAGAAGAACCACAAAGGTGGTGGTTTTAATGCCGCCGCCGGTTCCGGCAGGGGAAGCGCCGATAAACATCAGGATTACCGTGAGGATTTTTGTAAAATCATGCTCTTTGGCGATGTCAACAGTACAGAAGCCGGCTGTGCGCGGGCTGACCGACTGGAACAGCGAAGCGTTCAGCTTCGTGCCGAAATCCATGCCTTTTAGAGTGTTGTTATTTTCGCATAAGAAAAATAGCACGGCGCCTAGAACAATCAGAAAGGCGCTCATGCTTAAAGCAATAGTGGAATGGAAATTCAGGTGTTCCGGCTTTTTTTTATGTATTCTTTTTAATATATGGGAGTAATAAATATCGGCTACGACAATGAACCCAATCCCGCCGATTATGATCAGCGCTTCCACCGTTAGGCAGATCAGCGGGTCGCTCACATAGGGAATCAGGCTGCCATCCTTCATGACGAATCCGAAAATATCGAAGCCCGCGTTGCAGTAGGCGGAAACAGAAGTGAATACGGCGATCCATATTCCCTTGGAACCGAACTGCGGTACAAATCGCAACATCATCAGGAGTGAGCCAGCCGATTCGCAAAGGAAGGTGAAAATCAGGATCATTTTCACCAGATGAGTAATATTGATTGTGTCCCCGCTTGTATTCTCCGTCGCAAGCTGCAGATCGCGCAGGCCGAGCTTCCGATGCAGCAAAAGCGAAAAACCGGTGGTCAGCGTAATGACCCCCAGGCCACCGATCTGGATCAGCAAAAGGATAATCACCTGACCCAGCAGGTTCCAGTGAGTCCAGGTGTCGAAGGCGATCAGCCCCGTGACGCAGGTTGCGGAGGTTGCCGTAAACAACGCGTCTACAAACGATGTGGGCAGTCCGCTTCTTGATACGGCGGGCAGGGTAAGCAAAAATGCGCCCGCCAGAATTACAACGGCGAAGCTGACGACAATCAGCCTAACCGGCGGAACATTTTTCAACCGCCTTTTTACCCGGAACGCTTCTTCTCCCATAAAAGAAACACCTCAAGACAAAAATATTTTTCTTTTTTCCCCAATCTTTTGCAGGGCAGCCACCAAAGGCAGCCCCAGAAAAAAGCATATTACCAGTTCTCCCGCGCCAACGGTAAGCGCGGCGCTCCAAAAGCCTGCCCAAGATAAGCCCTTGGGGGAAAACACCGCAATTTCCAACCCGATGACCACCGCGTTAAACAGGACGGGGGGCAGCGGCGCCAGAAAGGGTATGTTTTTCACGCGGACATTCCGCAATTGGCGGGTTGCAATGGCCGCCAAAAGGGTGGCCATTGTGCCAAATATCATGTCGGCCGCGCCGTACCCGCTCCAGATGTTTGAAAGCAGGCATCCGACCGCAAGCCCGGGAATAGCTGCCGGGGTAAATACCGGCAAAAGGGTAAGTGCTTCGGAAAAACGGAATTGGACAGGGCCGTAAGCAAGGTTCGCCATCGCTGCCAGCAAGGTCAGCACCGTGTAAATCGCGGCGATCATTGCACCCTGCACCAAATACTGTAAGTGCTGTGCATTTTTTCTCATGTTTTCTGAGCCTCCGTAGTTTTGTTTAAGGTCAGGATGTTGCGACTGACCGTGCCGTTACCGACAATACATTACAATACTACAAATATAATAAAAAAGCAACCGGAATCGGTATCCATTTTGATTGAATACCCCGGCATTCCGGTTGTATTTCTATTCTTTTGCGTTGTTTTATCCGGTTTGCTCCGGTTCCGGCAGTTTTTCAATCAAAATCTTGGAGATTCTGCGTTCTTCAACCTCTTGAACCGTGAGCATCAGATTTTCGATCTGTACGCAAGGGTGTTCGCCCGGCTTGGGGATTCGGCCAAGCATTTCCACCACAAGACCCGCGATGGTGTCGTAGTCGCCCTCCGGCAGTTCCACACCGACCAGGTCGGAAATTTCATAAATGGAAGTGCCACCGTCAACGGTGAATTTATTTTCATCCACTTTATGTATTTCCTCTTCCTCGTGGTCATATTCATCCTGAATGTTGCCAACAATCGATTCCAGCATATCCTCCATGGTGACGATACCTTCGGTACCGCCGTATTCGTCCACGATAATCGCAATTTGCGTCCGGTTCTCGGTCATCTCGGCGAAAAGCTGGCTGCAGTGCTTGCTTTCCGGCACAAAATAGGCCGGGCGCATCAGGTCGGTGATTTTTATATCCGGCTCCAGCGGGCTGCCGACAAACTGGAGCAGATCCTTCACATAGATGACGCCGAGCACTTCGTCCAGATCCTCATGGTAAACCGGGATACGGGAATGTCCCTTTTCCATAGACAGCTTCACTACATCCTGGATCGTGGCGGTGTCCTCGACCGCATCCACCTCGGTGCGGTGCGTCATGACCTCGCTTGCCGTAATATCGCTGAAATCGAAAATATTGGAAATCATGTCCTTGGCGGTTTCGCCAATCACGCCCCGTTCCTCGCCGGCGTCCACCATCATCAGGATTTCTTCCTCGGTGACGGTCTGCTCGGAAGCGTTGGGGTCAACGCCAAGCAGCTTTAAAACCACGTTGGTTGAAAAAGATAAGAAGGCGATAAACGGTTTAAACACCGTTGAGGTGCCCTGCAGGATTCCGACGAACCGGAAGGAAAGCTGTTCCGCGCGCTGCATGGCGATTTTTTTCGGGACCAATTCACCCAAAACCAGCGAGAAATATGAGAGGAGCAAGGTGATCAGTACGGTGGATACTCCGTAAATAAGGCTTTGGGAAGCGGGCAGGAATGAAAGAGCGTCCGCAAGGTTCCCGGCAAAGCTTTGGGAAGCGGAAGCGGAGCTTAAGAAGCCGCTCAGCGTAACGCCGACCTGAATCGTGGCGAGAAAGCGGCTGGAGTTTTCCGTCAGCTTCATAATTTGGGCGGCTTTTTTATTTCCATTCTCCGCCATTTTCCGGATCTTATTATCATTTAAAGTGATGACGGCGATTTCGCTCGCGGAAAAAAACGCGTTGGTTAAAATCAGCAAAAGCAAAATCAGGATGGAAACAAACGGGCTTGGCTGCTGCTCCACAGCAGCAGGAAGTACGCTTAAAAAATGAAAAAAAGAGCCGTCAGGTTCAGGAGACATTCAGTTTTCCCCTTTCAGAAATGAAATTATTTAACATTTATTCTATCGTATTTTTAGTGGAAATGTCAATCAGCCGGAAAAGGGCTTGCGCCCTGTGCGCGCGAGCATGCCAAAGCCACAACGACGTGGCTGCTGAAAGCCGCTTTACAGGGGTGCCAGCGCCCCCAAAACAGTAGATTTTCGTAAACTTATTTAAGAGGATGTAAATTCTACCGGGTTTTAAGGAAATATTCTTTACATATCCTAAGAAAGATGATAAAATTTAGACAAGGTACGCGTATTTGGCCTGTACCGTGGTAAATAGATTATCCTTAAAGGAGGAAAATAAAAAGAAATGGATTCAAGAAAGATGAAAACTATGGATGGCAACAACGCCGCCGCGCACGTTTCGTACGCATTTACGGATGTTGCAGCCATCTACCCGATCACCCCGTCTTCTGTTATGGCTGACGAAACAGATAAGTATGCGGCGGCCGGCAGAAAAAATCTTTTCGGTAGAGAAGTTAAGGTTACCGAAATGCAGTCCGAAGCCGGTGCGGCTGGCGCTGTGCACGGTTCGCTTGCGGCCGGTGCGCTGACAACAACCTATACCGCTTCCCAGGGTCTTCTTCTGATGATCCCCAACATGTATAAGATGGCGGGCGAATTCCTGCCGAGCGTTATCCACTGCTCCGCACGTTCCCTGTCAACCCATGCTCTTTGCATTTTTGGCGATCATTCCGACGTTTATGCATGCCGCCAGACCGGTTATGCAATGCTTTGCTCTAACAGCCCGCAGGAAGTAATGGATCTGGGTGCAGTTGCCCACCTTTCTGCAATTAAAGGCCGTGTGCCTTTCCTGCATTTCTTTGATGGTTTCCGCACCTCTCACGAGGTTCAGAAAATCCACATGTGGGATTACGCCGATTTGGGCGAGCTCCTTGACTGGGACGCCGTTGAAGCCTTCCGCCGCCATGCAATGAACCCAGAGCACCCGGTAATCCGCGGTACGGCCCAGAACGACGATATGTTCTTCCAGGCAAGCGAGGCAGGAAACGAGCAGTACAATAAACTGCCGGAAGTCGTTGTGGACTATATGAACAAGATCAATGCAAAGATCGGCAGCGATTACAAGCCGTTCAACTACTACGGTGCTCCGGATGCGGAGAGGGTTATCATTGCCATGGGTTCTGTCTGTGAAACAGGGGAAGAGGTTGTTGATTACCTGAACGCGGCGGGTGACAAGGTCGGACTTGTGAAAGTAAGACTGTACAGGCCTTTTGTTGCAAAATATCTGCTTGATGTTTTACCGAAGACTGTTAAGAAGATTTCCGTACTCGACAGAACTAGAGAGCCGGGTTCCATTGGCGAGCCTCTGTATCTGGACGTTCTCGCAGCCCTTAGCGGCACCGAATTCGGTACTGTTCCGGTTTACACCGGTCGTTACGGCCTTGGCTCCAAGGATACAACCCCGGGTCAGCTTGTTGCCGTATACCGCAACATGGAAAGCGACACGCCGAAGAAGCGCTTCACAATCGGCATTGTCGATGACGTTACGCATCTTTCCCTCGAAGTTAAGGAAAATCCAGATACCACTCCGAAAGGCACACATTCCTGCAAATTCTGGGGCCTTGGCGCCGACGGCACCGTTGGTGCAAACAAGAACTCCATTAAGATTATTGGCGACCATACGGATATGTATGCACAGGGTTACTTCGCCTATGATTCTAAGAAATCCGGCGGCTTGACCGTTTCCCACCTGCGCTTTGGGGACAAGCCGATCAAGTCCACCTACTATATCAGCCAAGCGGACTTCGTTGCCTGCCATAAGCCTTCCTACGTATATGAGTACGATATGGTTCAGGATCTGAAGAAGGGCGGCAGCTTCCTTTTGAACTGCCAGTGGGATCTCGAAGAACTGGACAAGAGGCTGCCGGCGAAAATGAAGAGATATATCGCGGAAAACGATATCAACTTCTACACCATCGACGGTATTAAGCTTGGTAAGGAAATCGGTCTGGGCGGCCGCATCAACACCATCCTCCAGTCCGCTTTCTTTAAGATTGCAAACATTATTCCTTCCGATAAGGCTATTCAGTACATGAAGGATGCGGCTCTGCATTCTTATGCTAAGAAGGGCCAGAAGGTTGTCGAGATGAACTACGCTGCAATTGAGCGCGGCGCAACCGACTTTGTTAAGGTACAGGTTCCGGAATCCTGGAAGAACTGCACCGACGGCACAGAGGAAAAGAAGGTTACCGAAGGCAGGAAGGAAACAGTTGAGTATGTAAACAACATCATGAATCCTGCGAATAAATACAAGGGCAACCAGCTTCCTGTTTCCGCGTTCCTCAAAATGGCTGACGGTACGGTTCCGTCCGGCTCGGCTGCTTATGAGAAGCGCGGCATCGCAATCGACGTTCCGGAATGGATTCCGGAAAACTGCATCCAGTGTAACTTCTGCTCTTATGTTTGCCCGCATTCCGTTATCCGCCCTGTCGCAATGACACAGGCCGAAGCCGACGCGGCACCGAAGAGCCAGAAGTACAAGGACATGACCGGCATCCCCGGCATGAAGTTCGGTATCACGGTTTCCACCTTCGACTGCACGGGCTGCGGCTCCTGCGCAAGCGTCTGCCCGGGAACAAAGGGCAACAAGGCGCTCGTTATGAAGCCGATCGATTCCCAGACTGCAAGCCAGGAGGGCTTCAACTACGGTCTTACGCTCAGCGAGAAACCGGAAGTTGCACAAAAGTTCAAGGAGACAACTGTAAAGGGCAGCCAGTTCAAACAGCCGTTGCTTGAGTTCTCCGGCGCATGTGCGGGCTGCGGTGAAACTCCTTACGCAAAGCTGATCACCCAGCTCTTCGGCGACAGAATGTATATTGCCAACGCAACGGGCTGCTCCTCCATCTGGGGCGCTTCCGCACCGGCAACTCCTTACACCGTTAACAAGAAGGGATTCGGTCCCGCGTGGAACAACTCCCTGTTTGAAGACAACGCAGAGTTTGGCTACGGCATGGCGCTCGCTCAGAACGCAATCCGAGGCAGACTTGCGGAATATGTTGAGAAGATCGAAGCTTCCGACAATGCTTCCGCTTCCTTGAAAGAAGCTTGCAGGAACTACCTTGCAACCGCACAGGACAGCGGCGCAAACCGCCCGGCTACCGATGCGCTGATTGCACAGCTTGAAGAAGCGGCAAAGGGCAGCGACGAAGTTGCCGAGCTTGCGAAGAAGACCTTGAAGGATAAGGACTTCCTCGCCAAGAAGTCCATGTGGATCTTCGGCGGCGACGGTTGGGCTTATGATATCGGCTTCGGCGGTCTTGACCATGTTCTTGCTTCCGGCGAGAATGTCAATGTCTTCGTCTTCGATACCGAAGTGTATTCCAATACAGGCGGACAGGCTTCCAAGTCCACCCCGATCGGTTCCGTTGCACAGTTTGCCGCAACCGGTAAGGGAACAAAGAAGAAGGATCTTCCGGCAATTGCAATGAGCTACGGCTACGTATATGTTGCCCATGTTGCTATGGGTGCCGACATGAACCAGTGCATCAAGGCGATTACGGAAGCGGAAAGCTACAACGGCCCGTCCCTCATTATCGGGTATGCACCGTGCATTAACCACGGTATTAAGGGCGGCATGAGCATTGCTCAGCTTGAGGAGAAGAAGGCGGTTGAGGCCGGCTACTGGACCAACTTCCGTTACGATCCTCGTCTTGCGGAGCAGGGCAAGAATCCGTTCCAGCTCGACAGTAAGGCTCCGACAGCCAGCTATCGTGACTTCATCATGGGTGAAGTTCGTTACAACGCACTTACCCGCGCATTCCCAGAGCGCGCAGAGGCTCTGTTCCAGAAGGCCGAAAAGATTGCGGCCGAGAATTACGAGCATCTCGTGAAACTCTCCAAGATGGAATAATCTATTTACCGTTGAAAGGGCCCCGCACAAGTGTACTGTGCGGGGCCCTTTTTGTTTGCATATTTCAGATAATAAGGAGGAAGAAGGACACTAGTTTAAAACTCGATCCCCTTTCGTGCGGGAATTCCACGGTCGTAGGGATGCTTTATTTTCCGGATTTCCGAAACATAGTCGGCAAGCTCCAGAACCTCCGGCTCCGGGTCGCGTCCCGTAAGAACAAGCTCCAGGTTTTGGGGCTTGTTTTTTATAAGGTCGATCAGCAAGCTTTTGTCAAGCAGGCCGCAGTTGACGGCACCGAAGACCTCGTCGAGGATGAAAACGTCATATTCCCCCGCGTGAACGGCGGAAGCCGCGCGGTGGAACTGTCCCGCGCAAAGAGCCGCAGTTTCCTCCAATTCCTGTTTGGTCATTTGAAAAGTGAATTTTATGCGGTCCAGGGAGGGAA
Organism: Caproiciproducens galactitolivorans; assembly: GCF_029266045.1. Classification (NCBI taxonomy): domain Bacteria; kingdom Bacillati; phylum Bacillota; class Clostridia; order Eubacteriales; family Acutalibacteraceae; genus Caproiciproducens; species Caproiciproducens galactitolivorans. The sequence continues at coordinate 47,766 of NZ_JAJUFJ010000014.1, forward strand.
GGATATGGAAATCCTTCAGATCCCGGAGCACGTTCAGCTCGCCGGAGGTGGTTCCTTTTAAAAATTGGACCATCAAAACCCGCTTCCCGCTGCCGCAGGCGCGGATCCCAAGGCCGACCGCCGCGGTGGTTTTGCCCTTCCCGTCGCCGCAGTATATATGGACAAGTCCGTTCATGTGATTCCTCCTTTGCGTTTCTTTGCTGGCAATGTTCATATTTTGGACAAACAGCCTTTACATATTTTTTGAAAAATAATCATAAAAATATAAACTAATTGTCACATCGTTTTCACATTGAAACGGCATAATAACAACCATAGAAGCAATTAAGAACAATTTGAGAGGAGCTGGTACAATGTATCATCCGTTTGAAGATAAAGACCGGACAAATCAGAATACATGGGATACGGGCTACACCAATTCGGGACAGACCCAGTGGCAGGGCGATTATTACCACTATAGTAAACCGAAGGAGCCGACATCCTACAGTTGGCAGTCGCCCGCGCCAAAACCGCCTTTTTATCAGGAACAGAAAACAAAAAAATTCGGTGGGAAGAAAACCTTTTTAAAAGTTGTGGCAGGAGTCCTCTGCTGTATGATGATCTCAGTCGGCTCCATTGCAGGCTTTACAGCGCTGGTCAATAATGGCTATATCAAGCTTGGAACATCCAGTACTTCCACAAGCGCACCAGCGTTTACCGTAAATAGAGTCGTGAACAGCACGACCAATACAGCGACAGCCGGCGAGCTGACAAAACAGCAGATTGCGCAAAAGGTCATTCCCTCCGTTGTCTGTATCCAGAATTATCAGATTACCCAGAGCACCCGCTATACAATCGGCGGAACAACCGAGAGAAACGGCACGAAAAGCAGCGAGGATGATGACACGGTAAGCCCCGCCAGCGAAGGCTCCGGGATTATTACAACGAGCGATGGTTATATTATAACAAACGCGCACGTTGTGGATGGCGCTTCCTCCCTGAAAGTGATTTTATCAAACGGCACGAAATACGAGGCGAAGCTGATCGGCAGCGACAGCGTAACCGACCTTGCCGTAATCAAAATAGATGCCACGGGCCTTACGCCGGCGGAGTTCGGTTCTTCGGATGACCTAAAGGTTGCGGATACCGTTATGGCAATCGGCAACCCGGGCGGCATGGAGTTCAACTCCAGCGTAACCGTAGGCTATGTTTCCGCGCTGAACCGTGAAATTACCAATTCGGAAACCGGCTATACCATGAAATGCATCCAGACCGACGCGGCAATTAACCCGGGTAACTCCGGCGGTGCGCTGGTCAACATGTACGGCCAGGTCGTTGGCATCAACTCATCCAAAATCGTGGCGAGCGGCTACGAAGGGCTTGGCTTTGCGATTCCGGTCAACGAGGCGCAGCCCATTATCAGCGACTTAAAGCAGTACGGATACGTGAAGGATCGCGCGGTGCTGGGGATTTCCGGAAAGTTCATCGATTCCATGACTTCGCGGTTCTATAACCTGCCCGTGGGCATGTACGTTAGCTCGGTGAGCAGTCAGAACGTTACGGCCGCAGGGATTAATAAGGGCGATGTAATCACAAAGATCGACGGCAAGGATGTAAACAGCCAGAATGTGATAACCAGTGTGATCAGCACAAAGAAGCCCGGGGATACGGTTACGTTGAACGTGACAAATTCCCTGACAGGGGAAAGCTTTACCGCCAAAGTGAAGCTGTCCCAGGCAACCGGAAAATAACGTACTAGGAACTTTTTCATAAATTCTCCCTTCTTTTGCAAAACAGCGGAACCGAAAGGTTTCGCTGTTTTTATTTGCTTACCCGATCGCGCAAGCTCTCTTCGCCGTAAACGGTGCCCTTTGCCCGGGGCTTCAGGATTGTTTCCAGACGGGCGGCCATGCGTTCTTTTGAAAGCGCGTCAATCAGCATTTTGTCAATGGTGTTTCCGCTTCCGCCGATCAGCCCGAACAGCATTTTGGCGGAGGCTTCCACGCCGGGATGCTCAAAAAAGCGGATCAGCAGCTTTTCGCCGTAAAAAATGAATTTCATCACCCGCAGGCAAGGTGTTTCGATAAAGGACAGGTACAGCTGTAGGACCGTACGGCCGTCCTCGTCGGTGTTAAGGCGTGCGGTTGCGCCCACGGTGTAAACATCGCCGTTCGAGGTAATGTCGCACCGGCGCGGCACGCCGTCCAGCCCGGCGATGATTACGTTTTTGTCGCTGCCGTCGTAAAGCGTTATCCGGCACAGGTTCGGTTCAAACGAGAAATACACCCGGATGATTCCGCCGGCAAAATTGTTGGTGACGCATTGTAAAATGAGGGGCATCAACGTCCCATGGCTGTTTCCCAGCCGATATTCCCGGTTGTTGATTCCCGCCGCGAGCAGGGGAATGGTTTCCGCCTTCCGGGGAAGAAAGCGAAGGAAAAACGCGGCGAAGCGGTTCGTTTTCTGTGGTTTCGGTGCGGTTTCCGGGACAGCATACAGGTTTTCCAGCCTGCTTTTCAACGAACGCAGCGCCTTTATATCCTTCGGCAGGGGATGGTCATAGATTTCCTGTGCGCCATCCCCGAAATATTTCTTTATGATTTCACAGGAATCGTCGGCAAACAGATTCTGGCTTCCGCCCGTCATGGCGACCACCATATCGTGCTGTGGCAGGACGGTCACGTACTGACCGAAAACGCCGTTGAACTGGTACGCGTCCCTGACGCCGAATTTCCAAATTTGGTATCCGTAGCCGACGGGCGGTTTTCCATCCCTTGGCGGCGTTTGCACTTTTGTGGATTCCTCCACCCACTCTTCGGGCACGAGCTGCTTCCACTCGCAGCCCACATTCCAGCACCCGCGCTGCAAATAAAGCTGGCCGAGCTTCGCCATATCTGCAATGTGCAGGTACAGCCCCCAGCCACCCTTTTCAATGCCCAGCGGGCAGGTTTCCCAGTACACATTTTCAATGCCCAGTGGTTCAAATAGGCGGGGAGTCAGGTATTCCACCAGCCCCATCCCCGTTTTTTTCCGTACGATGGCGCTGAGCAGATACGAATTCATACTGTTGTACTGGAACTGGGTGCCCGGCTCAAAAACGCAGTCGGACAGCAGGAAGGCCTTTACCCAGTCTTTTTCCACAAAGGAACCCACTTCGTTGAATTTGATGCCGCTGGTCATATTTAAAAGGTGCCGAATGGTAATTGCGTTGATACGCGGGCTGCGCAGCAGAATTCCTTTTTCGGGGAAAAGGTCGATTACCTTTTCGTCAAGAGAAAGAAGCCCTTCGCCCTGCGCAATGCCCACCGCCATGCCGGTGACGCTTTTCGCAAGGGAAAACATCATATGCGGATAGCTTGTGGTATAGGGCTTAAAGCTGCCCTGCGCAATGACCTTGCCGTGCCGCATCAGCAGGACGCTGTGTACCCGGATGTGGCCGCAGGAGGCAAGCTCCGTAAAGAAGCGCTCGATGTATCCGCTGGGGATCCCCTCGTCCTCCGGGGTGGAGGGAAGCAGGCCCTGATTCCCTGTTCTCGGCTCGTTCTTCTTCTTGCAGGGAAGAAAGGGATAGGGCGTGATACGCTGCATGTCGCCGCGCACAAACTTCGCGACAAGGTCGGCAGTTTTCATTTGGGACAGTATATCCATCATTGGCAACAGCCCTCCAATGTTAGGCTTGATTCATCGAATTCTCCAGCCGGACGGCAAACGGCTCGCGGTCTTTTTTCGGCGGGGGAGCGGTCAGGCCGAATTTCAAAGTAAGCCGTTCGAACGAGTCGGGCAGCATTTTAAGGATTTCCTCGGGAAGATCGGGCAGCACGGCAATGGCCTGATCGATGCTTTCGATCAGGTATCCGGTTTTCTCAATACCGTGAAGGCGCAAAACACCCTTTGGCTCGCCGTTTTTGTCGAGCGGGATGCGAAGCGTATGGAAAAGAAGCGGCGCGCAGTCGGGCCGGTAGCCGGGCGTGCTGCTTACGGTAAGGACAAACGGAACCGCATGCAGAAGCTTTGCCATGCAAGAATTCAAATCTTCTTTTCGGATACATATTTTTGTTTCCGCTATGGTTATGCCGTAAGGGGAAAGTGTTTTTTGGATTTGCTCTTTACAGTGCATGGTTTTGTGTGCCTGATAATACAGGATACCGGCGTTCATGTTCCATCCCCCCAGGTAATCAGCTTTTTTCGAACGGCCTGTTCGTAGGTGTCAGGCCAAACCGGCTTTTTTTCGCCATTCTTTTTGTACCAGCAGTCCGGATAGACTACTTTTTTATTGTAGGATGCCTTCGGAACGTCCACCGATTCGCTTTCTCCGGCGCGAACTTTCCGCGCGACCACAACCTCGCGGAAATCATCGAATTCATAGGAACATGTGGACAGTAAAAGGATGCTGTCGTTTTTGTTCACGCTCACATCCGTATTGTAAATCGAACGAATCCTCATTTGGTAAACGAAGTTTAAAAAATCGCTGTCACTTTTAAAGTTGGTTTTCAGGTAATTGAACGGAACCCCCTGCTCCGGCAGGGTATTTGCAAGGAAAACCCCGATGACCTTCCACTGCGCCTTGGCTTCGGCGGTGTCGAAGGTAAACACCGGCGTGCTTTTGTAAAAATCAAGGGACTTGTATTTTTCAAGCTGCGTAAACATACGCCCCGAATGGAGGGAATGTCCGTACAGCAGGACGCTGCGCGATTTTCCCTGTTCCACGGAACAGCGGGCGTCAACATAAATACTGCCATAGGAAGCATACCGGTTCCGGTAATCATGCGTCAAATAATAATCCGGGTCTTTTTTGTCCGCCTGTAAAACCGGAAGGTCGATATTCGTATTTGGGACTTTAATCCAGCCCACAATGGCGGGGTTGACCTTCCGCAGCTCTTCAAATGTCAGTTTATGTACCTGTTCGCTGTTTTGTGCCGGGGAACCGGAGGGGGAAGGCTGCGGGTTATGATAGTATATTTTTTGGATTTCCTGTTGTTCCCTGTCCATCATCGCCGGCTGTACAAAAAGCTTCCAGGCAAGGAAAAGGACGCAAATCACAAATACGCTGCCGGCGAGGATACAAACAATTTTGTTCAGGAGAAGTTTGTTTCCGCCCTTCTTCCGGTTCGCGCGGTTTTCTTCGTTCTGCGGGTTCATGTGCCTTGCCCCCTTTCCAATTTCTATTATTTTTTCAGCGTATAGGCGGCTTGTTCCAGCCCGCCCAGCCCGTTCAGGCGGCGGCGCACCATGTCGAGCGCGTTGGAAGCGGCAAGCGTGCGGATATAGCAGCGGCCCTTCGCTGTGCCGGTGCCCGGCATCTTGCGCACCCAAGTGTGTTCCTTGTCGCTCAGCGCAACATAGACCAGCCCCACGGGCTTTTCCGCCGTGCCGCCGCCCGGTCCGGCAATGCCGGTAATCGCCACGCCGAAGTCGCTGCCGGATTTTTTTCGCACGCCCTCCGCCATGGCGCGGGCGGTTTGCTCGCTGACCGCGCCGTACTGCTTCAACGTTTCCTCCGGAACGTCCAGAAGCAGGGTCTTAATATCATTCGCGTAAGTGACCACGCCCATGTGGAATACTTCGCTGGCGCCGGGATTGTCGGTAATTCGCTTAGACAAAAGCCCGCCGGTGCAGGACTCCGCGGTTGCAAGCGTCAGGCGCTGCTTTTTCAGTTCCTGAACAACGGCTTCTTCCAGGCTTTCCACGTCAATGCCGTAGATATAATCGCCAAGGCGCTTTTTCAGCTCCTCCACGACCGGCTCACACAGCGCGGCGGCACGTGTTTCATCTTCCGCCCGCGCAGTAACGCGCACAAACATTTCCCCGTCCTTGGCATAGGTTGCCGCGGTGGGGTTGGCACCGTCGGTCAGGTCGGGAATCAGTTCGGCGACATAGCCTTCGCCCAGCCCGAAAACGCGTACGATTCTTGAGACAATGACCGCGTTGGAGTCCTTCATGAGGTATGGAACCGCGTAATTTTTGAGCATCGGGATCAGCTCCGAAGGCGGTCCCGGAAGCATGACGACGATTTTTCCGCTGTCGGTTTTAAATCCGCAGCCGGGCGCGGTTCCCCAGTCGTTGGGGAATACCGTGCAGCCCTCCGGCAGATATGCCTGCTTTTTCTGGGATTCGCCGACCACCCGTCCTTTGAAATACTCGATGATGCGGTCCATGCTTTCCTGGTGCAGGACAAGCGGTTTCCCTGCCGACTTGGCGATGGTTTCCTTTGTAAGGTCGTCGCCGGTGGGACCGAGACCGCCCGTCGTGATCACAATGTCGCTCCGCCTGTACGCGTTTTCCAGCGCTTCCTTCAGACGGTCGATATTGTCGCCCACGGTGCTTGCAAACAGCAGGTTGACGCCGATAGCCGAAAGCTCGCGCGCCACGTAGGACGCGTCGGTGTTTATGGTATGGCCGAGCAGAAGCTCGGTGCCGACGGATATAATTTCAGCGTTCATAAATTCCTCCGTTCCTGTGTGGCGCAATTTGCAATTTTCGAACATTACGCACACAATCGTAAATCAGTTTTTCACAGTCGAGTGCCTGTTCGGCCGTAAGGATATCCCCAATTTCGGGGCGCGTGCGCGGATGCTTCGGCGTAAATACGGTACAGCAGTCCTCGAACGGCTGAATAGAGATGTCAAAGGTTTGGATTTTGCGCGCGATTTCGATGATTTCCAGCTTGTCCATGCCGATCAGCGGGCGGAATACCGGCATTTTGGCGGCCTCGTCGGTACAGGCGATGGCCTGAATCGTCTGGCTAGCCACCTGCCCAAGGCTTTCGCCCGTTATCAGCGCGGAGCAGGCTTCCTGGCGGGCAATTTCTTCGCTCACGCGCATCATGAAGCGGCGCATAATAATGGTAAACAGTTCTTCGGGGCATTTCGCCATGATTTCTTCTTGCACCTTGGCAAAGGGTGCGATGAACAGGTTCATCCGCCCGGCGTATTCGCTTACCCTTGTGAGCAGGTCGATCACCTTTTGCTCGGCGCGCTCGCTGGTGTAGGGTGGGCTGGCAAAATGGACGGCGGTCAGTTCCAGGCCGCGCTTTGCCATCATCCACGCGGCAACCGGGCTGTCGATGCCGCCGCTGATCAGGATGGCGGCGTTTCCTCCGGTACCGACCGGGATCCCGCCGGCACCCTTGAGCGGCTGGCCGTGAACATATGCGCCGAAATCCCGGATTTCCACGCGGACGATAAGGTCAGGCTGATGTACATCTACGCAAAGATGCGGGTATTTCTTCAGTAAGTATCCGCCGACTTCGGAAGAGATTTCCGGCGATTTCAGGGGGAAATGCTTATCGGAGCGCTTGCTTTCCACCTTGAAGCTTTTCGCCGCAAGCAAATCGGATTTTAAATATTCCCCGGCGGCTTCCAGTATGGCGGGCATCTCCTTTTTTACAACGCAGGCGCGTGAAAAGGCAACGATACCGAATACCTTTGCGATTCTTTCCACAGCGGCGTCCAGATCTGCGCCTTTGCTGGGGGTAACATAAACGGTGGACTGGGCGGCTTTTATATCGAATTCGCCCAGCCGGTTCAATCGGCGGCGGATATTGCGCAGAAGGGCGGCTTCAAACGTATTCCGGTTCAGCCCCTTCAGTACCATTTCGCCGAGTTTTATTAATATAACTTCATCCATTGAAACGTCTCCTAAATCGGTTTTGTGGTCAGGGTGGCCAGACCTTCTTTTACCGCGTCGACCAGCCCGTCAATATCTTGTTCGGTGTTATAGCGGGAAAAGCTGATTCGCAGCGCGGAAGCAATCCGGCTTTTCGGCAGCCCCATCGCGGTTAAAATCCGGCTTTCCTTTCCCTTGGAGCAGGCGGAACCCGAGGATACATAAATTCCCTTGTTCGAGAGGAAATGCAGCATGGTTTCCGCGCGGACATTACCGGCGGAAAAATTAACAATATAAGGGCATGCGTCCTGCGGCGAATTCAGCGTAACGTCGTCGACTTCGCTCAGGCGTTTCCGGCAGTATGCGCTGAGCTTCTCCATGGCTGCATATTGCTCCGCAGTATCCGGCAGCGCTTTTACCGCCGCGCCAAAGCCCGCGATCAGCGGCATAGCTTCCGTTCCGGGGCGGATGTCCTTTTCCTGCCCGCCGCCGAAAGCCCGGGGCTCAATGCGGACACCCTTTCGGAGAAAGAGCGCGCCCACGCCCTTCGGTCCGTGAATTTTGTGCGCGCTGATGCTCAGAAGGTCAATTTTCAGTTTTTTTGGCTTTACTGGAATTTTTCCGAAGGCTTGTACCGCATCCGCGTGGAAAAGCGCGGGTGCTTTCGCCGCCGCAATGGCTTGGGGAACGGCTTCCAGAGGAAGTATCGTTCCGACTTCGTTGTTCACATACATCATGCTAACTAGAATGGTGCTCGGCGTTACGGCCTTGAAAACCTGTTCCGGTCGGATTCGCCCTTCCTTATCCGGCTCCAGATACGTGACGGAATAGCCTTCCTTTTCCAGTTGCTTCATCGTGTTCATGATCGAGGAATGCTCAATCGCGGTCGTAACAATATGGCTGCCGCGCCGCCTTAGCGCGTGGGTCGCCCCGAAAAGGGCCAAATTGTTGCTTTCCGTCCCGCCGGACGTAAAATAGATTTCTTCGGGCAATACGCCAAGCATCCCGGCGACGGCCTCCCTTGCCGCGGTCAGCTCCCGTTCTGCCTGAAAGCCCTTCGTATGCAGGCTTGACGGGTTGCCATAGTTTTCCGTCATGACCTCCATTGCCTTAGCGGCCGCCTCGCGGCAGACTTGTGTAGTGGCCGAATTATCCAAATATATTTCACCCAATTGGGATATCCCTCCAAATTGTTTTTGATATTACCATATTATACACCAAGCAATGCCTTTGAGCAACGAAAACGGAGGAAAGCGCATTGCATTTTCGTCTGAATGTATTATAATAAAATGGCAGGAAAACTATGCATGCGCAAGAGTATTTCGTCAAAGGAGGCGGCGGATTGGCATTAAAGAATACGAAGCAGCGCTGCGCGGTTATGCGGGTTTTAAAAGACAGCAGCGACCCCGTAAGCGCGGAAGATATTTTTGCGGCGCTAAAAGACGAATACCCGAGTCTGGCTCTTTCCACCGTTTACCGCAATCTGGAACGCTTCGCGGCGGACGCGTTGATTGAAAAGGAAGTCTGGAGCGACGGCGTGGTCCGGTATTCCATTGCCCAGGAGCACCACGGGCATTATCTGATCTGTACCGGATGCAGCGCGAAAATCAAGATCGAGGAATGCCCGCTTACAGGCATTGAACAGGGCCTTGCGCGCGACACCGGCTATGAAATTGAGGGCCATACGTTAGCGATTTACGGCAAATGCCCGAAGTGTGCGAAAAAAAGAAAACCGCTGAAAGAAAAATAGAAGATCATAAGAATACAAAAAGAACCATGGATTTTTCCACGGTTCTTTTTATTTTCCAAAATTTTAGGGATATTGTGTTGCAAAATCCTTTGTTTGTTGTCTTTATAATATGAAATCAAAAAATGGTTCCATTTATGGGAAGGGGTGATTCCGATGTGCATTTAAGCATAGGAACATTTGTGTGATACATAAACGAAATAAAAGGAGTGTAAAAAATGAGGAATTGTACGAAAAAAATTAATTAGTTTTGTTTTGGTAGCGACGATGTCTTTGGCAATTTCTGTTACGGCGTTTGCGGTAGAGAAGGATACTACATCCCAGCCGAAAAACGAAGTTGTTCTACAACGGAGGAACGGTACTGTGAAGATTGATCTACCTACTAATATATCCAAGGTGGAACTTGACAAACTGAAGAGAAATATTCTCAAGTATGGCAATCAGGTTCTTTCTCAGGAAGAAGTGGATCGTATCAACGCGGAAGGAGCCGCTCGGGGTGGTCTGGTGTATGGGCTGTGGTTCGGTGGCACCGATAAGTATTATGCAATGTCTTTGGATGAAACGGTTACCTTTTTTGCTGCCGTGGGCGCAGTTGTAACTCCATTCCTTGATTGGGCAGAAGTAATTTCAGTTACTGCAACAGACGTGACTAGTGGAATTTGCTCAGCAGTTGGTTTGCATTACGCGATACCTAGTTCTGTTTCTCAGGGACAGTAGGTAAAAGCCAATATGGCAAAAAAGTACCGCGAGGTAAAGTATAGCGACGGTACTTTCGCTTATTTCCAGACAGGCTTCTTTGCAAATAACCTTAATGTTGCAAAGAAATCCTATGGTTCGCCCGTTACAATTTTTAGTGGACAGTTGGATTGATTTATATTATGAACTATATAGAAAAAACGTATAACCGGTTCGTGCACTTTTTATTTCCGTTAATAGATCGCCTTTACCCGTTCATATCTTTGGTTTTGATTGTGGCTGCCTTCTCAATTTCCGGAAACTACTGGCAAATCAGAATTGTTTTTCTTTGGTTCTGGTTTGTAAATAGTGAAATTAATCGGGTGGGCGCCATGGAACGCGACAATCTTCCCATACAACCGGAAAACAGCCCTTTTTATCACATTTATCGGTTTATTGATCGGATTTTTTTCCTCTTCCTGCTCATTTTCCTGGTCATCCTGCTGATTCCGGAACTGCTGTGGCTTAAGAGTGTATTTTGGGGGGTGTTCATCATAGCTGTGCTGCTTCGCACGATTGGGGATCGGAAATACCGTCCAAAAAGGCCGGAAGAATAATTGCCTGCTTATCACACAAAACAGCCGCCGATCTCTCGGCGGCTGTAGATTGTAAAGTTTATTTCAAGAGGGAAATCAAATATGTGATTTCCCTTTAATTACATATGTTACTACGGATTCCGGCTGGATTCGGATGACCCCAAATATGAAATTGAAGTGAATATATCGCTCTATAAGAAAGAAAACGAAGGCGATCGTATTTTTCGTTACACCTCCCCGGAGAAGGACGATAAAGAAAGCTATAATACCTATGAAGGCATATTGAAATTGATTGGTATGCTGAACTTAAAAAAAGAAAATAAAAAACTGCTGCAGGATTTAACGATCGGTCAATAGGTAATTATCCTATATTAATCAAATCAAAAAATATTGTGTTGCAAAATCCTTTGTTTGTTGTCTATAAATTATAAAATCAAATAAAGGAAGGCCGCTTCAGACAAAGCAGCCTTCCTTTTATGTATTAATTGGAGTTTGGAAACGCGCCTTCCGGCGGAAGAGGACGGGTTTCCGGCGGCTTGGGAAATCAAGCTCCGCCGCCGGGAGCCCTTATTGAATATTGGCTTGTTCCAGAATCCGTTTCGCTTGTTTTAAGTCCGGTTTTGCAACATAGATAGTGTATAAATTTTCAAAATCCGGGTTTTCCCTCGTCACAGCCATGCGGTCCTGCATTCTGCCCATTCCGGAAAACTGGTTTTCCACATGGTAGTCATAAGCAATTTTGTTAACCTCAAAAAGCGAACAGATATCCTGAAAGGTACTGTTGGAATACCCTACATAAACTTCCGACCGGCTCCACGGTTCCATTTTTTTATTTTCTCCTTTTCTGTCAGACTTTTTTCAGAACCTTCACGATTTCGCCGACAAACATCTTATGGTAATCCTTGTTCGGATAGTTTTTCTGTTCGACGGAAGGGTTGGTAAAGCAGGAAGGCTCCATCATCTGCCCGTAAAGCTTACGGCAGATGAGAACGCAGCGGGCTTCCTCAAAATACGGGACGCTCCCGTCGTAAACGGTCGTTAGCCCGGTTTCCTTCGCTTTGTCCACGTCGCGGCCGGAATGGCTACCGCAGTAATTCAGGGTTTTGCGCTGGCTTTCATCAAAGAAGCAAAGGGAATAATACTCCTCTTTTTCAAGGAATTCCAGCGTGTAGCGCTGCGGGCGCAGAAAAATGAAGGATACATTCTTATTCCAAAGCACACCCAGCCCGCCCCAGCTTGCCGTCATCGTGTTGCACTTTTCCTTGTTTCCGGCGGTAATCAGCATCCATTCGTCCCCGATTTTTGTAAACGGATTGAAGCTCAAGTCGGTAAGTTCGGTTTCCTGAAACATAATCTCTGCCTCCTAATTCTTATTTTCTATACTGCATATTAGCACATTTAGCCATATTATACAACGCGGAAAATAATATTGCGCCGATTTTATATAATTGCGATAAAGTGAATATTTATGCAGAAAAAGCTTGATATTCCGTATAAATAGTGTATAATAAAACACAACATCATAAACAGGGGGACGTAAAGATGGAAACGAATATCAAAAAAGTGGTTCTCGCTTATTCGGGCGGTTTGGATACCTCCATTATTATACCATGGCTGAAAGAAAATTATAACAACTGCGAGGTAATCGCGGTTGCCGCGGATGTCGGGCAAGGCGCCGAGCTGGCCGGGCTGGAAGAAAAAGCGAAAAAAACCGGCGCGTCCAAGCTTTATATTGCCGACCTGAAAAAAGCGTTTGTGGAAGAATATATCTGGCCGACTTTAAAGGCAGGTGCGGTTTATGAAAATAAATACCTGCTCGGCACCTCGTTTGCCCGGCCGCTGATCGGGAAACGCCTGGTGGAAATTGCCGAGGCCGAGGGCGCGGACGCGATCTGCCACGGCTGCACCGGAAAAGGTAACGACCAGGTGCGTTTCGAGCTGGCCATTAAGGCGTTTGCCCCGACAATGAAGATTATTGCCCCGTGGCGGGAGTGGAGCATTAAATCCCGCGACGAGGAAATCGACTATGCACAAGCGCATAATATCCCGCTGAATATTACAAGGGAAACGAATTACTCAAAGGATAAGAACCTTTGGCACCTCTCCCACGAGGGGCTGGATTTGGAAGATCCCAGCAATGAGCCCCAGTACAACAAACCGGGATTCTTAGAGCTTGGCGTTTCGCCGGAGCAGGCGCCCGACAAGCCAACCTATATTACCCTAACCTTTGAAAAGGGGATTCCGGTCGCGCTCAACGGCAGCAGGCTCTGCGGGGTCGATATGATTGCGCAGCTCAATAAGCTGGGCGGTGAAAACGGAATCGGCATCACCGATATTGTGGAGAATCGGCTTGTTGGCATGAAATCCCGCGGCGTTTACGAAACACCCGGCGGCGCAATCCTTTATCACGCGCACAACAAGCTGGAGGAGCTCTGCCTTGACAGGGACACCTACCATTATAAACAGGGCGTGGGTCTGAAGTTCGCGGAGCTGGTTTATTTCGGCCAGTGGTTCACCCCTCTGCGCGAGGCGCTCTCCGCTTTTGTGGACAGCACCCAGCAGACCGTGACCGGCGAAGTGAAGCTCAAGCTGTATAAGGGCAATATTATTGACGCGGGCGTATCTTCCCCGTATTCGCTGTATGACGAGGATATTGCCACGTTCAGCGAGGACGAGGTTTACAATCAGGCGGATGCCGCCGGGTTCATCAACCTGTTCGGGCTTCCGATTCAGGTGCAGGCTGTGAAAAAGCAAAAGAAATAAATTAAATTTGGGGGCGGGCGGCTGTCCGCCCCGTGTTGCAATCATAGGAGGGAATTACCTTGAAGCTGTGGGCGGGAAGGTTTCATAAAGAGCCTGATCAAAAAACCAATGATTTTAATTCATCCATTTCCTTCGACAGCCGCATGGTCAGGGAAGATATCGAGGGCAGTATCGCCCATGCGTCCATGCTGGGCGCTTGCGGCGTGATCGACGCGGAGGAAAGCGAGAAAATCCGCGCCGAATTAAAGGCCATCCTCGGCGAAATCGAAGCCGGAACGCTGGCGATCGACCCGGAAAGTGAGGATATCCACACTTTTGTGGAGGGTGAATTGACAAGGCGGCTCGGGCCGGCGGGCAAACGCCTGCATACTGCGCGCAGCCGGAACGACCAGGTCGCGGTGGATATTAAGCTGTATCTGAAAAAGCAATGCAGGTCGCTGCACGCGCAGATCAAAGAGCTGATTCTAGTCCTGTGCCGCAAGGCGCTTGAGAGTAAGGACGCGGTCATGCCGGGGTACACGCATATGCAGCGTGCGCAGCCGATCACCTTCGGGCATCATCTTTTGGCCTATGCCGAAATGTTCCTGCGCGATCTGTCCCGGCTGGAGGATACCGAAAAACGCATGGATGTCTGCCCGCTCGGTTCGGGCGCGCTCGCGGGCACGACGTATCCGCTGAACCGTGAAATGACGGCCTCGCTCCTAGGGTTCGGCGGGGTGACAAACAACAGCCTTGATGGTGTTTCCGACCGCGACTTCTGCATGGAGCTTGCGGCGGACATCGCGATTGCCATGGTGCACCTTTCCCGCTTCTCGGAGGAAATCATCCTCTGGTGCTCGTGGGAGTTTAAGTTTATTGAGCTGGACGACGCGTTTTCCACCGGCTCCAGTATCATGCCGCAGAAAAAGAACCCGGATATAGCCGAGCTGGTGCGAGGCAAGAGCGGGCGTGCCATCGGGGATTTGACAACGCTGTTAACGATGATGAAGGGCCTTCCGCTTGCCTATAACAAGGATATGCAGGAGGATAAGGAAGCCATATTTGACGCGGTCGATACCCTGCGTATGTGTTTGACGGCGTTCATCCCCATGGTTGATACCATGAAGGTGCTGCGGCAGAATATGCGCAAAGCCGCCGCAAAGGGCTTTATTAACGCGACGGACTGCGCCGACTATCTGGTCGGAAAGGGAATCCCCTTCCGCGACGCCTATAAAATCACGGGTGAAATCGTAGCGTACTGTATCGAAAACAACCTTACGCTGGAAACCCTTCCGATTGAGAAATACAAAGAATTTGACGCGCTTTTCGACAGCGGTATTTTCGAAGCAATTTCGCTGGAAAACTGTGTGAACGGACGAAAGGTCACCGGCGGACCCGCCCCGCAAAATGTGGAGGCGCAGGCGAACCGGATCATAAAGGAACTGGGGGCGGCGCAATGATCCGGGCAGGAGTGGTCGGGGCGACCGGCTATGCGGGCGCTGAACTCGTCCGGCTTCTAAGCGGGCATCCGTGCGTCCGGCTTGCGGCGGTTAGCTCCGTCAGCTTTCAGGGAAAACCGCTTTCCGAAGTGTATCCCGCGTATTATCGCCTCTGCGACATGGTATGCGGTACACAGGAAGAGGTCGTTGCGCAAAGCGACGTGGTTTTCGCTGCGCTTCCCCACGGCCTTTCGCAGGAGCTGGCGAAGGAATGCTTTGAGAAGGGCAGGGCCTTTATCGATCTGGGCGCGGATTTCCGTTTGGAAAACGAAGAGGATTACAGGGAATGGTACGGCGGAACGTATCTTTATCCGGAACTCCATGAAGCTTCCGTTTATGGTCTTCCGGAGCTGTTCCGCGAAGCCATCCGGGGAAAGAAAATGATTGCGAACCCGGGCTGTTACACCACGGCGGTGCCGCTTGCGCTCGCCCCGGCGCTGAAAAACGGGCTGATTCAAAAGGACAGCATTCTTGCGGACTGCAAAAGCGGCGTGACCGGTGCGGGAAGAACGCCTACCCAAAATACACATTACCCCGAACTGAACGAGGGAATGAGCGCTTACAAGGTGGCTTCCCACCGCCATACGCCGGAAATCGAGCAGAGCCTTTCCCATGTGGCGAGGGAGAAGGTAAAAGTCATCTTTGTGCCGCACCTTCTTCCGGTAAACCGAGGGATTCTCGCCACCTGCTACGCAAAGCTGACGGACAGCGTAACCATGGAACAGATTCGGGACGCGTACGGGGAAGCGTACGGCGGGGAATATTTTATCCGCCTGCTCCCGCAGGGACGCTCCGCAGACATCAAAAACGTGCGCTATTCCAATTTCTGCGATATTTCCCTTCATATCGATCATAGAACCAATACCTTCATCGCAATTTCCGCGATTGACAATATGGTAAAAGGCGCAGCCGGGCAGGCTGTTCAGAATATGAATATCGTGTTCGGATTGGATGAAACAACCGGATTGAGAATCGTTCCACCGGCATTTTAAGGAGATGGACAGCATGAGGTTTATTGAAGGCGGGGTCACAGCGCCCCAGGGCTTTACTGCAGCAGGGATTTACTGCGGTATCCGGAAAAACAAAACCAAGCCCGATTTGGCAATGATATATGCAAAGGTGCCGTGCACGGCGGCTGCGGTCTATACGCAGAATCTTGTAAAAGGCGCGCCGATTCTGGTGACGCAGGAGAACCTTTCCGACGGAAGGGCGCAGGCGGTCATCTGCAATTCCGGCAACGCCAATACCTGCAACGCGGACGGCGAGGAAAAAGCACGGAAAATGTGCGAAATCGCCGGGAAGGCGCTCGGTATCAAGCCGCAGGATGTCATTGTTGCTTCCACAGGCGTAATCGGGCAGGTTCTTCCGATTGAACCGATTCAAAACGCCGCGCCCGCGCTGGCGCAAGCGCTTTCAAAGGAGGATTCTGAAAGCGCCGCCAAAGCAATTATGACGACTGACACGCAGGTAAAGAATATGGCCGTCGAGGTTTCTGTCGGCGGGAAACCCGTCCGTATCGGCGGGATCGCAAAGGGCTCCGGGATGATCCATCCCAATATGGCGACCATGCTTTGCTTTTTAACAACGGACGCGCCGGTTTCGCCCGAAGTGCTGAACAAGGTATTGCACGAAGCGGTAAGCGTCAGCTTTAATATGATCAGCGTCGACGGCGACACGTCCACAAACGACATGGTGTCGATTATGGCCTCCGGCCTCGCCGGAGGGGAACCTATACAGGCGGATACCGAGGAATATAAAGAATTTACCGAAGCACTAATAGCCCTGTGTACTGCGCTAGCAAGGAAAATTGCCGGGGACGGCGAGGGCGCGACAAAGCTTCTGGTCAGCCATGTGACCGGCGCGAAAAGCGAAAAGGATGCACGTCTTGCGGCGAAAAGCGTTATCTGTTCCAGCCTGTTCAAGGCGGCCATGTTCGGTGCGGACGCAAACTGGGGCCGTGTGCTGTGCGCCGTCGGCTATTCGGGGGCGCAGGTTGATATGCAGGCGGTCGACGTTTCCTTTGCGTCGGAAGCCGGCAGCGTCGAGGTTTGCAGAAACGGCGCCGGAGTCGATTTTGACGAAGGGCTGGCGAAGAAAATTCTGGAGTGCGGGGAAATCTATGTGGAAATCGCCCTGCACGACGGCGGCTATGAAGCCACCGCATTTGGCTGCGACCTTACCTATGATTATGTAAAAATAAACGGGGATTACAGAACCTGAGGGAACAAATGTGGGGTGACACAATGAAGATCAGCAACGCCGACAGGGCAAGGGTGCTGGTTCAGGCATTGCCGTACATACAGAAATATACGGGCAAGACGATTGTCGTGAAATACGGCGGAAACGCCATGGTGAATGAATGTTTGAAAAAAGCGGTCATGAGTGACATCGTGCTGATGCAGCTCGTTGGGATCAACGTGGTGCTGGTGCACGGCGGCGGGCCGGAAATCAGCAGCATGCTGAAAAAGGTCGGCAAAGAAAGCCGCTTTGTCCGGGGCATGCGCGTAACGGACGGCGAAACCATAGAGATCGTCCAGATGGTGCTTGCCGGCAAAGTGAATAAGGATTTGGTTCAGCTTTTGGAGCGGCACAATGGGCGTGCGATCGGCCTTTGCGGGCTGGACGGCGGCATGCTCATGGCCGAGAAGCTTTCCGGCGCGGAGGATTTGGGCTATGTCGGCGAAATCACCGAAGTCCATACCGATATTATTACGGACGCAACCGCGAACGGCTATGTGCCGGTCATCGCCACCGTCGCGGGCGGGAGTGGCGGAGAGGTCTATAATATAAACGCGGACATCGCCGCGTCCCGTATTGCGGCGGAACTGGGTGCGGAAAAGCTGATTCTGATGACGGATGTGCGCGGACTTCTGCGGGATAAGGACGACGAAGAAACCATTATCCCGGTCGTGAATGTCAGTGAGGTGCCGAAGCTGCAGAATCAGGGCATTATTAGCGGGGGCATGATTCCGAAAGTCGACTGCTGTGTGGAAGCGGTGCGGCGCGGCGTGGGACGCGCGCACATGATCGACGGAAGAATCCCGCATTCCATTTTGATTGAATTGTTTTCCGACGAGGGCATCGGCACGATGTTCTGCTGAATCAGAAATTACGGAGGGGTGAAAATGACCTTTGAAGGAATAAAGGAGCAGACTGAACAATCCATTATGCATACCTACGGGCGTTTTCCGGTTGCGCTGGTTTGCGGCCATGGGGCAAAGGCGGTTGACAGCGAGGGCAAAGAATACATTGATTTTACAAGCGGAATCGGCGTGAATTCCCTTGGCTATTGCGATGAAGTATGGGTGAAAGCGGTAACGGAGCAGGCCGCGAAATTGCAGCATACCTCTAACCTGTATTATAGCCCGGTGCAGGGCAGGCTTGCGGAAATGCTTTGTAAACGAACCGGGTT
Organism: Caproiciproducens galactitolivorans; assembly: GCF_029266045.1. Classification (NCBI taxonomy): domain Bacteria; kingdom Bacillati; phylum Bacillota; class Clostridia; order Eubacteriales; family Acutalibacteraceae; genus Caproiciproducens; species Caproiciproducens galactitolivorans. The sequence goes on from NZ_JAJUFJ010000014.1 coordinate 66,021, forward strand.
TTCAAGGGTGTTTTTCGCAAACTCCGGCGCAGAAGCGAACGAGTGTGCCGTTAAGCTCGCGCGGAAATACGGTACGGATACCTACGGAGAAAATCACAATCATATCGTAACGCTGAAAAATTCCTTTCACGGGCGTACGGTGACCACGCTGGCCGCCACGGGGCAGGAGGGGTTTCATCAGTATTTTACGCCGTTTACGCCGGGCTTTTCCTACGCGGACCCGGAAATAGGAAGCATCCGCGAGGCGGTGAACGGCGATACCTGCGCAATTATGATGGAAATGATACAGGGCGAGGGCGGCGTTGTTCCGCTCGACCCCGGATTTGTAAACGAGCTGAGCGCGTTCTGCAGGGAGCGGGATATCCTTCTGCTGGTGGACGAGGTGCAGACAGGAATCGGACGGACGGGGGAGCTGTTCTGCTACCAGAATTACGGCATACACCCGGACGTCGTCACCAGCGCGAAAGGGTTGGGCGGCGGCCTGCCGATTGGCGCCTGCCTGTGCAGTGAGCGCTTAAAGGACGTTTTAGGGCCGGGTACGCACGGCTCCACCTTCGGCGGGAACCCGGTTGCCTGCGCCGGCGCACTTGCTGTGCTCGACCGGGTGGCGCAGGAGGGGTTTCTGGAAGAAGTCCGCCGCAAAGGGGAATATTTAAAAAAAAAATTGAGCGTCATGGAGGAAATCGAATCCGTCCGCGGCATAGGGCTGATGCTCGGGGCAAAGCTGAAAAAGGGAACTGCAAAGGAAGTTGCGCAGAAATGCGCCGAAAACGGCCTGCTGGTTCTAACGGCGAAGGAACTGCTCCGCTTCCTGCCCCCGCTTACCATTGATTACCCGGAAATTGATGCGGGGCTTTACATCCTTTCAAAAACCATTCAATAAAAATATTAAGGAGGGCAACTATGAAACATTTGCTGAAAATGCTTGATTTGACAAGCGAGGACATCACCGGCATTCTGAATCTTGCCGACCAGCTCAAATACGAACAGAAGCATGGCATTGAACACCGCCATCTGGTGGGCAAAACGTTGGGCATGATTTTTGAGAAAGCGTCAACAAGAACACGCGTTTCCTTTGAAGTGGGTATGTACCAGCTTGGCGGACTGCCGATCTTCCTTTCCGTGAACGATCTGCAGATCGGGCGCGGCGAATCGGTTCAAGATACTGCCCGCGTCCTTTCCCGCTACCTTGACGGCATCATGATTCGCACCTATAAGCAGTCCGAGGTAGAAGCGCTGGCGCAGAACGGCTCCATCCCGATCATCAACGGCCTGACGGATTTTTCCCATCCCTGCCAGGTGCTTGCTGACCTGATGACCATCCGTGAGTACAAGGGAAGCCTTGAAGGGCTGAAGCTGTGCTTCATCGGGGACGGAAACAATATGATGAATTCCCTCATCGTCGCCGGACTGAAGATGAAGATGGAGGTTGCCGTAGCCTGCCCGCCCGATTATAAACCGAACGCGGCTGTGCTCGATTTTGCCGTAACCCACCCGGCTTTCAGCATAACCACCGACCCGAAGGAAGCCGCCAAAGGCGCCGACGTTGTCGTCACCGACGTCTGGTCCTCCATGGGAATGGAAGCCGAGGAAAAGAAACGCCGCGAAGCGTTCAAGGGCTTTCAGGTCAATGATGAAATCATGGCCGTCGCAAAAAGCGACGCAATAGTTCAGCACTGCCTGCCCGCGCACCGCGGCGAAGAAATCACCGAAGAAGTTTTTGAAAAGCATGCGAAGGAAATCTTTGACGAAGCGGAAAACCGCCTTCATGCGCAGAAGGCGGTTCTGGTTACCCTGTTGGGAAAGAGATAGGCGCATGGCGCGTTTTACGCATACTGTGCGCTTGCCGGAACGCTATTTCACTAAAATGCCGTCGTCGGATTGGAGCAGAATGAGAATTTGTTCCTCAAAGCCCGTCGTCGCGTTAATATAAACCATCACGCGCTCGTCGTTTTGGCCTGTGCAGGAAAACTCGTAGCAAAGCACTTCGCTCAGCCCGGGGGTAGGTATCAAAGCCAGCCTCCGGCTTTCTATTTTCAGCTTTTTGCTGACGGAGCCCTGCGCTTGGTTCGCGGAGATTTTCGCCTGTACCGTACGGTCGTGGTGGTTCATAATATAGCCCGTGGAGTTGAATCGGACAATTTCGCCGTTGTCCAGCGCCACGGATACCTTGATTAAATCCGGGTAGTAAATAATATCGTTTTTATAGTAGGCATAGTTGATGGTGCAGACACCGTCGTTCATTACATAATAGGTCTGTTTCATATTGGTGATTCCGCGCGCGCTTAAAAAGCTTTCCGCCCTTTTGGAGGCTTCCTTGTAATCGATGTTTTCCGCATTCACCTCGCGCATATTGTCAAATGTGCAGACAAATCCGCCGCGTTTTGTGATGCAAATGCGGATTGTGCCGTTGTTTGCGGTGAAATTATAAGTGGGAAGGTTGCCCTCCGTGTCCTGCGTATGGGCCAGCTTGTCGGCGGTAACCGCCAGAAAGTTCGCGGCGATATTCTGCGCGTTGCCCTGCGGAATTTCCTCGCGCCCTTCTGTCATTTTCGGCTTCATCTGGCTGATATGGTCGGAAAACGGGCCGTCGTAAATCAATTGCGGGAAGTTCGTAAAATCCTGGGCGGTTTTTTTGAATTCGTCCGTCAGCTTGTCCGACTCAATGTCCGTTTTCACGTTCTGAAGCCCGCTCTGCAGGGTTTTCGCGTAATTTCCAAGACTCTGCATTGTTTTGTATTCGCTGTCGGAGATTTTTTGCCCGGCAGAGATTTTTGTGGACATCGTCATGGCGAAATCGCCGACCTGTGTTACGAATTTGGATACGTTATCCAGCGAATGGTCGGTGATCGGCAGGACGGAAAGCGCGGATTTCGCCATGCTGGACTCGCGCATCAATTTGGCGGCCAGCCCGTTTTGCTGTGTGGCGGTATTCGCGTATATGGATTTGTTCAGCGTGGTTTCCATGTTGGAAACACTCGCGCTCAAATCGCCCAGCGCGCGCTTGTAGTTGTAATCAAGATACATTTTATATTTGTTTGCCGAAGCATAGCCCGCCGCTGTTGTGGCGCCCAGCGTTGCAATCAGCGCGATGACCGCTACCAGCGTGGCGGTTCTTTTTTTATCCATAATTCTTCACCCCGTTTTCCTATTTTTTACGAACAGAGCAGAAATATACAGTTTATTTGTTTTTGCGCGATTTTGGTATGCTATAATAGAAAAATGTTCCAATCGTTTTTAATGAACCGGAAAAGGTTTTATATAATAAAAATAAGAACGAGGACGGAAATCCGTCTGAGGAGGTTTTCTTTATGGTGAAACCAATCATCGGGATCACTCCCCTTTTCGATATGGAACTGCAAAGGCTTTGGATACGGCCGAACTATCTGCATGCGGTGGAAGCATCGGGAGGGATTCCGCTGGTTCTGCCTTTGACGCAGGACGAAGGGGACATTGCGGCGCTGGCCCAGCGGTGCGGCGGCTTTTTGTTTTCCGGCGGGCCGGATCCGCACCCGGCGCTTTACGGCGAGGAAACGCTTTGCTTTTGCGGGGCAATTGACAATCGCCGCGACCGCTTCGAAGTTTCGCTCCTGAATCAGGCGGTACAGCTTGACAAGCCGGTTTTTGGTATCTGCCGGGGAATTCAGGTGATGAATGTGGCGCTCGGCGGAAGCCTTTATCAGGATATTCCGGCGCAAGCCGCGGGCGAACCGGTTGCCCATTACCAGCACCCGCCTTACGATGTCCCGGTGCACAACATTGATATTGCGGAAAACAATCCGCTTTATAATATCCTGCAAAAAGCAAAAATCATGGTGAACAGTATGCACCATCAGGCGGTGAAAACCGTTGCGCCCCCGCTCCGCCCTGCGGCAAAATCAAAGGACGGCTTGGTGGAATGCGTTTTTCTGCCGGGCAGACGCTTCTTTTTAGGCGTGCAGTGGCATCCCGAATATCTTTTTGACACGGACAGCGACGCAAAAAAGCTCTTCCGGGCGTTTGTTATGGCAGCGGAAAATAAAAACGCCCTTTAAAAGGGAATTGTGCGGAAGTTTTCCCCCATTGTGTATTTTCACAGGCATTTTTCATGGACTTTGCTTGCTATTTTTACCGCAGGTAAGTATAATATTAACGTTAGTCTTTTAAGCAAGCCGGAGGTGCGTATGGATATTCAAAGTTTTTATCATTCAATAAACGGAAAGACCGTCGGCTTTTTAGGAATCGGCGGAAGCAACCTTCCCCTTATCAAAATGTTTGCCCAGCACGGAGCAGTCGTTTCAGCCCGTGACCGCCGCACAGAGGAAAAGCTTGGGAAAACAGCCGACGATCTGAAACAGCTTGGCGTTACACTCCGCCTTGGAGACGATTATTTGCAGGATCTGAACGAGGAGATCCTTTTCCGCACCCCGGGAATGCGATATTATCTTCCGGAACTTGTTGCGGCGCGGAAACGCGGTATAGTGGTCACCTCCGAAATGGAGGTTTTTTTCGACCTCTGCCCCTGTAAAATTTATGCGGTTACCGGCAGCGACGGCAAGACGACCACGACGACAATCCTGTCCGAAATGCTGAAAGCCGAAGGAAAAACGGTTCATCTCGGGGGAAATATCGGAAATCCGCTTTTGCCCGAAATTGAAAACATCCGCCCGCAGGACGCGGCGGTAGTGGAGCTTTCCAGCTTCCAGCTCATCTCCATGCGCCGCAGTCCGGATGTCGCGGTGGTGACAAATGTCTCCCCGAATCATCTGGACATGCATAAGGACATGCAGGAATATATTGACGCAAAGCGGAATATCCTTTTACATCAGAACGCATTTGCCAGGGCTGTTGTGAATGCGGATAATGCGATTACGGCGGGTTTTGTCAAAGACATCAGGGGGGAGACCCTGTGCTTCAGCCGGAAAGCAAAGTGTGAGCGCGGCGCGTGGCTCAATGACAAAAATGAGATTGTGATGACGCTGAACGGAACCGATACCCCGGTTATGAATGCTTCGGATATCAAAATTCCCGGCGGGCACAATATCGAAAATTATATGGCCGCCATCTGCGCGCTGTGGGGCACGGTGAAAATTGAAAATATGGTCCGGGTCGCCAAGGCCTTCGGCGGTGTGGAGCACCGGAGCGAGTTTGTCCGCGAGCTGGACGGCGTAAAATACTATAATGATTCCATCGGCACAACCCCCAGCCGGACGATGAACGGAATGCTCAAATTATTTGACCGCAAGCTGATTTTAATTGCGGGCGGCTACGATAAAAAAATCCCGTTTGATTCCTTTGGTACTGCGGTTGTGGAGCATGTGAAAACCCTGGTATTGATCGGTGCCACCGCCGATAAGATTGAGGAAAGCGTAAAAGCGGCGCCGAACTACCGAAGCGGAAGCCCGAAAATTCTGCGCGCCCAATCGCTGGAACAGGCGGTGCGGCTTTGCCGCGAGGAAGCGGTTGCGGGGGATATTGTGGCGCTTTCTCCGGCCTGCGCGAGCTTTGATATGTTTCCGAACTATGAAACCCGCGGCGAGGAATTCAAAAGACTGGTGAATCTTTTATAAATAGTTGGTAGGACGCGTATTCGGCGACGGGAAAACAAAGGTTTCCTCCGTTCCCGGGGGAGGCTTGGGATATTGCGTGCTATTTGATATAGATGAATTCAGCGATATAACGGAGTGAAAATATGGACGAACTTAAAGAACTGATTTTTCGGCTTTGTGAAGCGCCCGGAACACCCGGCGATGAAATCACAGCGGCTAAGGTTGCCGCGAAGGAGCTTTCCAAATATACAAGGGCACATATGGACCGGATGGGTAGTGTTGTTGCAAGGTTTGGCAAGCAGGGGGCGAAAAAACATTTTCTGCTTGATGCGCATATCGACCAGATTGGCTTAATTGTAACAAATATTGACGAGTACGGGTTTATCCGCGCGGACCGCTGCGGCGGCGTGGACCGCCGTGTGCTGCCGGGAAGCCCGGTGACGATCTACGGTAGGGAAGTCCTCAGCGGTATCGTATGTTCCACGCCCCCGCACCTTTCCGACGGGAAAGAGGACAAAATCCTGACGGTTGATAAAATGGCAATCGACGCCGGTCTCTCGAAAGAGGAAGCCGACAGGCTGATTCGCCCGGGCGACCGGATTCTCCTGCATTCCGAGCCCAAAAGCCTGCTGGGGACACGCATTACCGCCGCTGGGTTGGACGACCGTGTCGGCGTTGCCGCGATTATCCGCTGCGTGCAGCTTTTGCAGGACGAAGACCTGAAATGCGAGATAACGGTCCTTTTAAGTAGCCGGGAAGAAGTGGGCGGCCAGGGTGCTGTTACCGGCGCTTTCGCCATCAATCCGACCCACGCGCTGATTGTGGACGTCAGTTTTGCTCAACAGCCGGGCATACCTCCGGAAAAATGCGGAAAGCTGGGCGGGGGGCCGATGATCGGCATTGCGCCGCCGCTGAACCGGAGTATGGCGGAACATCTGATGGAAACAGCGAAAAAATGCAATATCCCCTACACGCTGGATGTGATGGGCGGTTCAACGGGAACCAATTCCGACGAAATCGCCATGACGCGCAAGGGCGTGCAGTCCCAGTTGATTTCCATTCCCCTGCGCTATATGCACACACCGGTCGAGGTCATTGACCTTGAGGATGTGGAGCATACCGCCCGCCTGATGGCGGAGTACATAAAGGAGGTGGAATGATGACGGGGTTGAAGCTTTTAAAGCGCCTTTGCACCGCGCGCGGAATTTCCGGCTTTGAGGACGAAGTGCGGGATATTATTTTGAAGGAAATCGAGCCGTATGCCACCAGCATCGAGATTACGCCCCTCGGAAGCATCATTGCCTTCAAAAAGGGAGCGAATCCCCCGAGAACCAAGCTGATGCTGAACGCCCATATGGACGAAGTCGGCATGATCGTTACGTATATTACCGACGAGGGGCTTTTGAAATTTTCCAACGTGGGCGGAATCGACCGTCACGTGCTCTGCGGAAAGCCGGTAACGGTGGGCAATCGCATCCCCGGCGTGATCGGTGCGAAGCCGATTCATCTGCTGGAAGAAGAGGAAAAGGAAAAAGCAGTTCCGGTAAAGGATTTGTACATTGATATCGGGGCAAAGGACCGGGAGGAAGCGGAACAGTACGTACTGCCCGGCGATGCCGTTACCTTCAATTCCATTTTCGATACCTCGCACGGAATGGTGAAAAGCCGTGCGCTGGATGACCGCGCGGGCTGTGCGGTTTTAATCGACATGCTGAAAAACAATCTGGAATACGATATGTATTTTGTTTTTGCCGTGCAGGAGGAAACCGGCTTGAACGGCTCGCGCACTGCGGCGTTCGCAGTGGAGCCGGACGCGGCCATTGTTTTGGAAAGCACTACTGCCGCAGATGTCGCGGGCGTTGACCGTGAAAACCAGGTTTGCAATGTGGGTGGCGGCCCAGTAATATCCTTTATGGACAGGCATACGATTTATGACCGGGAATATTACCGGATGGCGTTTCGCGCGGCGAAAAAAGCGGGTGTGAAGTGCCAGGCGAAGCGTGCGGTCGCCGGCGGCAACGACGCGGGTGCCATTCATGTTTCCCGCAGCGGGGTGAGGACTGTTGCGGTTTCCCTGCCTTGCCGGTATTTACATTCCGCGGTGGGAATGATTGCGCAGGAAGATTACCAGAGTATGCAGAAATTGGTCTTTGAACTGGCGGAAATGATTGCGGGCGGCGGTTCCAATGATTAAACTGACGGAACATATGCAGTCGCTGCTGCCCTTTCACAAAACCGTGTTTGGCTGCCGTATTCTTGCTACCGCCCAGGCTTACGGCCTGAGCGAGCCGTTCGCGCGGTTCTGGATGCAGGATGAGGACAGGGCGGCAATCTGTATGCTGGACGATACCGTCATTCTGGATGTCGGCGCACACGCCGATTATGATGAGCTGAAAGAATTCATCCGTATGACGGGCGCACAGCGCTTGCTTTGCGATGCAGAATCCGCGCAGAAGCTGGGGCACCCGGTTGTTCGCCGCGGAAAGGTGATGGTGTATCAGGGCAATTCGCCGTCGCGTTTGGGGGATTTCGAACGAAATCCCGGTATACGGGAGCTTTATGCGTTGATTTCCGAATGTGCGACGGAAACCTTTGAGCCGCCGGAGTTCGAATCGTTTTATATGGATTTGTCCCACCGTATCCGCCACGACGCGGCGGCCGCGGTCGGCATGCGATTCCAGGGGGAATTGGTTTCCTGTGCCATCTGCTCCGCAAAAACGCAGGATGCGGCGGTGCTTTCCGCCGTATGCGTTCATCCCGAGCACCGGCGCAGGGGCTATGGCCACGGCGCGCTTTCCGCCATGGTGTATCTGATGCGAGGGAAAAAAGTATACATACTGCGTGCCGAGAAGGAAAATGAGGCATTTTACCGTTCCTTCGGTTTTGCAGATTGTGGTGAATTTGTGGAATCGTCCATATAAGGTGTCCGATAGGGAAAGAGAAACTCTTTAAAGTCATCTATTCACAGGGCACCGAAATAGCGCGGATGTTGGTAGACACGGAAACCGGCGTCCACTATCTTCAGACCTTGTACGGCAGCGGCGGCAAGCCGGGGATCCGGCCGGTTTCGAAAAACGAATAATTGGGGAATATAATGATCTATCCATACTTTAAAATTGATAAGAAAATACAGGATGCTGCACAGGAAGCGGCGCGGAAAATCGCGCCCGTACTGGAGCGTATCGAAGAGATTACCGACTATAATCAGCAGAAAATGATGGCGGCGTTCAACGCGGCGGGCGTCAGCGAAAGCCATTTCGCGGCCTCTACCGGCTACGGCTACGGCGACCGCGGCCGCGACGCGCTGGATCAGGTTTATGCCACCGCGTTTGGAGCGGAAGACGCGCTGGTGCGCCATAATTTCGTCAGCGGCACTCACGCGCTTACAGTTGCGCTGTTTGGCGTTCTGCGCCCGGGCGACACTATGCTCAGCGTTACCGGGATTCCGTATGATACCCTTGGCGGCGTTATCGGCATCACCGGCGACGGAAACGGTTCTTTGAAGGAGTTTGGCGTCCGCTACGAGCAGGTGGAGCTGAAGGCCGACGGAACGCCGGATTATGAGGAAATTGAAAAACGGGTAAATCCGGGAATTAGGATGGTCTATATCCAGCGTTCGCGCGGATATAGCCTGCGTCCTTCCCTTTTTGTGGAGGATATTGAAAGAATCGCGAAGATTGCAAAAAAGAAAGCGCCGGGCTGTATCGTTATGGTGGACAACTGTTACGGCGAATTTGTCCAGACCGTCGAGCCGGTCGGGCGGGGAGCCGACCTGATGGCCGGTTCGCTGATTAAAAACCCGGGCGGCGGCGTTGCGCCCACCGGGGGCTATATCGCGGGAAGGAAGGATCTGGTGGAAAGCTGCTCCTACCGCCTGACTACGCCTGGGACGGGCCGAGAAATCGGCGCGACGCTGGGGAATAACCGCGAGCTGTTCATGGGTGCCTTTCATGCTCCGCATGTAACCGGCGAAGCGCTGAAAACCGCTTCGTTTACAGCGGCGCTGTTCAGCCTGTTCGGTTATGAGGTAACGCCGAAATACGACGAGCCGCGCGCGGATATTATTCAGGCCGTCCTGCTTCGCAGGGAGGAAGCGCTCATTGCCTTCTGCAAGGGCGTGCAGAAGGGCGCGCCGGTGGATTCCTTTGTTACGCCGGAGCCATGGGACATGCCCGGTTACGATTGTAAGGTGATTATGGCGGCGGGCGCGTTCACGCTCGGCGCTTCCATTGAGCTTTCCGCGGATGCTCCGCTGAGGGAGCCCTACGCTGCCTGGATGCAGGGCGGGCTGAACTACCACAGCGGTCGCCTCGGGGCCATGCTTGCCGCACAGTCCATGTTGGAACAGGGAATTTTAGGAAAATAAGAAATACTTGCATTAAAGCTATTGTTACGGTATAATAGCTTGTGCACGCGGGTGTGGTGGAATTGGCAGACACGCAAGATTTAGGTTCTTGTGGCAAAACCGTGCAGGTTCAAGTCCTGTCACCCGCACCATTCATATCCGAAAGAGCTATTTTCTGCTCGCTGTCGCCTAAGTTGTAAACAACCTTAACCGTTCCATCTTCATAGGCGTAAACCGCAGAAACGAATGAATAGAGCAAATACTTGTTTTCGTTTTCGCTTTTCTTTGTTCTCGCGGCTATTTTACTAAGCCAAGCAGAAATAGCTTCTTTCGTATATTCTGGAGATTGCATCGTTTCAGCTTCAAGCAACTGATCCTTTAATAATTCTGCTTCACTCTCCAATTTCTCCAATTCGTTTTTTGTGGACTGAGAAAATATTCCTGCTTTGATTGCTCTGATGATGTTATCTATTTCATTCTGATTCTGCCGTATTCTTTCTTTTAGTCCGTTTATCAACTGTATGTTTTTTTGCTTTTCATCATCTTGTTGCAATACAAGGTCTATTATTTTTTCGCGGAATTTTTCGGATAATATATAATTAATCGTGTAATCAATGACTACATTTTCGATTGTTTCTTTTTTAACATTAGACTTGTGACAAGTTCTTAATCGCTTTTTAGTACTGCATTCATAATAGGAATACTTTTCATGATTTCCGCTGCTTTGCCCTACCATTGCGCCGCCACATTCGCCGCAAAATATCTTTCCTGATAAGAGGTACTCAATCTTTGCTTTATGGCTTGCTTGAGTATGCTTATTTTTTTGCATTCTTGTCTGTACGGCGTTCCATTCGTCCATAGAGACGATCGCTGGAATTCCCCCGGGAATTCTGATAATTTTATCATCGGGCTTTGAAGCATGGCTGTTTCGCTTTCCGTTCTCAGACGGAATCTTATTGTAGGTGTATATTCCAATGAACCTCTCATTTCTTAATAACTCATGGAGAGAGTTTTTCCCAAAACTTTTTCCGGCAGCAGTCTTTCTTCCTTGCCGATTCATTTCGTCAATTATTTCTGAATAAGACGCGCCATTCGCATACATGCGGAATATCTGTCGGACAGTTTCGGCATTGTATTCGTCGATAGCGTAAGTTCTGTCTGGATTTACTTTATAGCCCAATAATGGGCGGCCTCCTGTATGCTTGCATTGAAGTGCCACGCCCATGCGCCCCCTTGTTGTTTTCTCCATTAAATCATAGATGTAATATTCAGCTATACCTTCCAAAACGGATTCAAGAATAATTCCCTCTGGCCCGTCAGGTATGTGCTCCATTGCGGAAACTACTTTTACTCCGTTCTTTTTGAGTTTTACCTTGTTAATTGCGCTTTCGTTTCGATTCCTCGCAAATCGGTCAAGTTTCCACACAATCACGGTGTCAAAGAATCCCTTTGTGCTGTCAGAAAGCATTTTTTGAAATTGATCGCGGTCATCCGTTTTGCCGGTTACGCAATCATCGTGATAAATATGTACGATTTTATAGCCGTTGCCAGCAGCAAATTTTTTGCAATCTCTAATCTGATCGTCAATACTTGTCTCTTTTTGAGCATCACTTGAGTATCTTGCGTAAATTACTGCATTTTTCATATAATCCTCCTTGATTTTGGAGGGCTGAGCGGATATAATAATTATACGATTTACGCATCGTCAGCCCTGCTGATGGTAATACACTCCCTCCCATTCGCGATAGGAGGGAGTGTATTTTATATAATCTCCATAATTTAGTAATTTTAAATTGAATTTTTATGTAATAGTGCTAATATATGAATAACGGCATGTCGTGAATACATTAAGTAGGAGTAATAAAAATGAATGATGAAGAATTGCTGAAAATCATTGAAGATTCAAAGAATCCAATAAAAACGGCTATTTATCTTTTGACTGAGATTTTAAAGATCGCGCAACAGTTATAAATGCCTGCTTCTTATCTTCTGGAAGGGTATGGAATATACTCAATATTTCATTCTCAATGTCTGATAGGCTCCTTGCTTCGGCAGGGAGCTTATTTTTTTGCTCGTTACCTGCAATGCTTTCAACGGATACACCAAAATAATTAGATATTTCAACAAGATATTTTTTGTATGATTTGCTTCTACCGTTACGCCAATCGTAAATTATTGACCTCGGTAACCCAATCTCTCGTTCTAGCTCCATATCAGACTTCCCAGATCTGTCAAACAAAGGGAGTATTTTATTGGTGAAAATATCCATTGAAATACCTCCAGAAGAATAATAGTTGTATATATACCTAAATCTCGGTAAATTACGAAAAAACCATTGAATTTCGTAAAACACCGAGATATAATATAGCCATAATCATTTTGATAAATAAAATGAGTACAAAAACAACAGCCTTTTGAATCTAATTTTCAAAAAGCGGACAAACAATAATATTAACCTAGATCATTAATATTATACATTTATTTTGCTTTTTGTCAACGAGTTTCAAGGGCAGAAAGGAGGTTTCTTTAATAAAAATTTTAGAAAGGAATGATATTGTGCCGAATTTTTTGAATCTTTCTACTCCACCAGAAGTGACCAACAAAATCGCAGAACTCAACCAAATTGTAAAAGAGAACCCACTTTCTGTTCCTATTTCGGTAATCGCCAAATTTTTAGACTGCGATGATGACGGCATAAGGGCATATTTAGAAAAATCACCTTATCCGTTCGGAATGGCATGGCAAAAAAGAAATAAGGCAAACAGGGCTTTCAAAGTTCCAACAGCAAAGTTTTATCTTTGGTTTACCAATGGAATTATTTTCAGAGAGGAGGCATCGGTTTGAACCAAGTGTCCACTTTGCAAGTCAGAAAAATGCTGTCAAAATTACAACTTACTGACAAAACTAAAACGCAAAGATGGTTGCTAAAGGAAGTTAAAAAACGCGGATTTTCAACACTTCACGAGCCGCATTTTTCAGACATTCTCAATGGAGTTTATACTGCTAAGCAAGCTCCGCAAGTATTGCAAGCCTGCTATATAGTGTTGAAAGAATTCGGAGCAGCCGAATAAACTTGTCTATCCCTACCAAGCCACAGAAAGAAGGGGTTTCAATGAACGAATTAACCTGCCCGTTTTGTGGCAGTCAAGTAATGAAAAAATGTTTCCACGGCGTAACGATGTTTGAATGTCAGAATCCCGAATGCCTCGCTTGTATCAGTTTTGGCGGTAATAAGCAAGTCGCGGCGGGAATATATGAAGCTGAAAATCCGGGAGCGAATTTCCAGCGCAGAGCAAACACCTAACCCCGGACAAGCCTAAGAAAGGAGGGAAAGAGAGTGGATAAATTTGAAAAGAAACCCGAAACGATGCACTATCAGTATTTTTGAGGGGTTTCACCTTTTTCTGGAATAAAATAATCAGCATGCTTACAAGATGGGGAACTACAATAAGCAACTGCTACTGGCATAAAATCGCCTCCTTTCCCCATGATTCTACATCGAAAAGGAAATTTTTTCAAGAAATGGAGTTTGATTATGAGCAGTCTTGTCAAAATCGGCGGTGCAGAAGTCGCCGTCAAAGAATACCGCGGTCAGCGTGTTGTTACTTTTAAGGACATCGACCAATGCCACGGCAGACCGGACGGAACAGCACGGAGAAATTTTAGCGATAACCGTCATCACCTTGTTGAAGGAACAGATTATTTCATCGTAAAGCCATCTGATTTTCGGAAGTACGAAAAACGTACATCCGGGATTGAATCAAGCAGTATTAACAATCGCGGCACCGCTTTTATCACCGAATCCGGCTACCTGATGCTTGTCAAGTCGTTTACCGACGACCTTGCATGGGACGTTCAGCGTCAACTCGTCAATACATATTTCCGTAAGGGACAAGCTGATGAATCCCTCAAATTGCAGATTCAGCAGGAACGCGCTCATGCAATGCTGATGAATGCAAAAAATCGCGCGCTGAAAACGATCATGCAAACCATCGGTGACAAAAAGCTTTCTGCGATTGCTGCACAGGTTTTTGGATTGACCGCTATTGAAGAAGTCACCGGACAGAAAATTGACTACCGTCCGGAATGTGGCAAACTCTATTCCGCTGGGGAATTAGCGAAAGAAGTCGGCAGTAATCGCATCACAGTTGGGAAACGGGCTACGGCGGCGGGATTGAAAACCGATGAATACGGCATGACCGTCCTGTCAAAATCGGAACACGGACCAAAGCAAGTACCCACATTCATGTATAACGAAAAAGGCCGGAAGAAAGTTTTTGAGCTGTTTGGAAAGGAGGCTAAATAATTGAATTACAACATTCCAGTACGCCTTGTGCAGCTTGGTAAGCACCATAAAGATGTCATTATTGCACTCAGAAAGCGCGGAATTAAAGTAGCACAGTCGGAATTTTCTCGCTATATACACGGCGTAGAGAACCCGCCTAAGTCCGAGTTGGTGCTCTCTGAGGCAGATAAAGTCATCGCCGAATGGGAAAGTGAAGAACATGCAAGAACATGTTAATGTAAACGCTATATCGCTGGAAAAGATGCGCGAATTTGCCAGGCTTACTCTTGAAGCGTTCAAGAAAGATATGGAGGAAGAAGCCAAGCAACGTAAAGTTACATAACTAAGGGAACGGAAAAAATGAGTTTTTTATGACTCGTGAACAAATTGGCTGCGCGCTTGGATATTCAGAGACCCTAGCGATGCCATCCGTAAAATCCATGACCGCCACAAAGAGCGACTGAACCGGTTTTCAGTACAGGACAAATTGTCCGGTACTGATAGGAAGCAATATCATAAGAAGGGCAGGTGATCCAATGAAAGACAAAGATTTTCCAAAAGCAATATTAATCGATAAAGATGGAAGCAAATCTGAAATAAAGGACTGGAGCAGTTATCACTTTTTCATTCAGAAAACCGTGGAGCGGATTCTCCACCAGTTGCAGAACGAAGGGCTGGACGAGCAGGATATAAAAACTTTTTGCGAGCATTTCAGTCAGGAAGTTAAACACTTTTATGAAAATAAATCTGGAAAATAATACTTCCGGCGAAACTTAAGATTGCCGTAATAACTGAAACAATGATTGAAAAAATTCGGCCAGACCATAGATCGTGCAGATGTTCTTTATATTCATCAAATGCTCTTTCTCCCCGATCACATATGATCCAAACTTTATTATATTCGGCCCTCATTCCACAAATATATTCGTTGCCCCATTTACTAAACCCCGTAGTTTCATAATCTACAAAATTAGAATCTCGAGCCTTTTCAAAAGTCCTTTGTATTTTCTTTCCGTAACGCTTTATATAAAAATTCTCATCCTTACCGGAATGCTTAGATATTCTTTTTAACAATTTATATTGATCGTATGTCATCATTTTAAAAGCCATCTCCTTTTTCATAATTTTATAACGGCAAGGAAATATTTACAAGAAGGAGCAAAGCCTATGACTGATAATTACCAAGCATTAATTACAATTCCGGCGACGGATTGCAACTTCATCAGCACTCTCGGACGTGCAGGTAACGATGAATTAACCAAAGCCGAGGAATATTTGAGAACACATCCGTTCGCAAACAAAACCCGTCTGAAAGCGGTGCAACTGGAAATCAGAAAGAGGGCGAAAAAGGAATGAAAAAGCTGAAACCTCAAGAAATTAAAGCCGCAATCGCCTATTTTGAAGAAGCCGTCCATGAATCTGACGAAATCATTTCAGATTGTTCCCCAGCATTGCAAGCAGAGTTAACTGAGCAGAAACAGCATTTTGTGGCTGTGCTAGAAGTATTGCGTCGCATAGACCCAGAAAACAAGCCGCTGACGAATGGAGACTTAATCCGCAGCATGAGTAATGAAAAACTCGCCGTAACGCTCACGTGTCCTAATGAAATGGGTATGGATGAAATTGATTGCGATCACTCCGACGATAAAAATTGCTGTCAATGTTTGCTGGATTGGCTGAATCAACCCTACGAACCAGAACAGGAGGCTACACTATGACCGCGATAATTGACATTCTGCTTTACCTTGTTATCATCGGCACCGCCGTGCTGATTTTTGGAACGCTCCTGTACGGCATAAACCGGCTGATCTTTAAAACCCACCGTATGGACGCGGATGGCGCCCGGATCCATTACAACCGGGAGTACATACGCAGGAGGCTGGGAAAAGC
>NZ_JAJUFJ010000022.1:0-8785 GCF_029266045.1 Caproiciproducens galactitolivorans
CCCGGCAAATAACAAGGCTCTGATTGACGCCGCAATCGCTGCCGCTACGCAGAAAGCGATCGAGAAGTACGGCAAGGCGTTTCCTGCTACACCGAAAGTTAGTGTTCATGACGGCGATGGTACCCGTCCTTCCGATGGTCAGCCATTCGGTGACGAATGCAAAGGCTGCTGGGTATTTACTGCTTCCAGCAAACAACCAGTCACCGTGGTTGACCTCAACCTGCAACCGATTTTAGACGCAACACAGATTTATTCCGGCATGTATGCTAACGTCGGTGTAACGTTCTTTGGATACAGCGCTCCACAAAATAAGGGCATAGGCGTTGCCCTCGATAATGTCCAGAAAGTTGCGGACGGTGAACCTCTCGGCGGTCAGCGCGCTAGTGCAGAGGACGACTTTGGCGGTGCAGAGCCCGCGGTTACCGCACCCAATATCCCGCCGTATCCGGCACAACCCGTGGCCGCTCCGGCTCCGCAGTACCCGCAATATGCACAGCAACCCGCTGCCGCTGCATATCCGCCGTTCGCACAGACGTCGGCACAGCAGTATCCCGATATGCCGCAAAATTATCCGCAGTATCCTGCCGTTGACCCGATCACCGGTGCTCCGCTCACCAGATAACATCGTTGCCCGTTCCTAGCGGGGTCACCGTAAGGCCCCGCCCCAGAAATCTTTTTATGGGGGGGGATAAGATTTTGAACCTAATTTATCAATCTCCGAATTATAGACCTGATATTATTACAAACCGATATCTACACATTGATCTAGATACACTTAAACCAGTTGTTAATGAAACTGTGAAAACCACAAAATCAAACTATACTTACCGAGAGTATGAACTCGCGGAGAAGGACTACGCGCGTTACTCGCAGGCTATAGCAGAAGCAGAACGTATTAAGCTTCTTTTCCCTTACGAAGTTGAGTTAAAGGAGAATGTCCAATGATTCATCACCTGAACATTGACCTTGAAACTTTTTCCTCTGTCCCAATCGCAAAGGCAGGGCTGTATAAATACGTGCAATCTCCGGATTTTCAAATCCTGCTGCTTGGATATTCCCTCGACGGGGCGCCGCCGGTAGTAGTTGACCTTGCTTCCGGAGAAAAAATTCCAGGAGAGTTACTCCGTGCTCTGAATGATCCAAATGTTATCAAGCACGCCTATAATGCGGCTTTTGAATGGTACTGTTTAACAAGCTGTAAGAAAAATCTGATTACAGGAAACCCGATTGACTCTCTGCTGAGTTGGCGCGATACAATGCTCCATGCTCTCTACTGTGGGTATCCGGCAAGTCTGGACGCCGCGGGAAAGGCGCTCGGATTACCGGAAGATAAGCGCAAACTGGCGACCGGCAAAGCATTAATCCGGACATTCTGCGTACCCTGCAAGCCTACAGCGCGCAACGGTAACCGCACCCGGACATTACCGCAACACGAACCTGAGAAGTGGGAACTGTTCAAGGAATATAACCGGCAGGATGTAGTAACCGAGCAGGAAATCGAGCGTCGGTTATCTCCGTTCCCAGTACCGCCGGAATTACAGCACCAATGGGAAACCGACCTGCGAATCAATTCCCGCGGTGTGGCCGTTGACCTTGACCTAATCCGAGGTGCGCTGGAATGCTCCGACACCGTTACTACAGCGCTTACCGAAGAAGCCATTCAGCTTACCGGGCTGGAGAATCCGAACAGCGTAGCGCAGCTTTCCGGCTGGTTGGCAAAGGAAACTGGGGAAGAGATTGCCGACCTACGCAAAGACACCGTAAAAACGATGCTCGGCGGTAACCTGAACAGCGACGATGCCCGCCGGGTTCTTAAAATTCGGCAGGAACTTTCCAAAACCAGCGTAAAAAAATACACGGCCATGACCGACGCGGTATGCGATGATGGACGCGTACGAGGATTATTACAGTTTTATGGCGCCAACCGAACAGGGCGCTGGGCCGGCAGAATTATTCAGCCTCAAAACCTTCCGCAGACACATATTAATGGCGGAATGCTGGATCTAGCCCGTGATTTGGTTAAAGATCAGAAAATCGAAAGTCTGAAGCTGATTTACGGCAGCGTGCCAGATACCCTTTCACAGCTTATCCGTACCGCGCTTGTTCCGTCACCGGGGCACAAGTTTGTGGACGCAGATTTCAGCGCCATTGAAGCCCGCGTAATCGCGTGGCTTGCCGGCGAAGAATGGGTACTGGATGTATTTCGCAGTCATGGGAAGATTTACGAAGCGACCGCCTCCCAGATGTTTGGCGTGCCGATTGAGAAGATCGTCAAGGGGCAGCCGGAATATGCGCTGCGGCAAAAGGGCAAAATCGCCACCCTCGCGCTCGGTTATCAAGGTGGTTCCGGGTCACTCATAAGTATGGGTGCCCTGAAAATGGGAATTTCGGAAGAAGACCTTCCCGATATCGTCCGCCGCTGGCGAGACAGCAACAAACGGATTGTTGACCTCTGGTACTCAGTTGAGAATACAGCAATCAACGTTGTTCAGACAGGACGGCCGGCGGGCGTTCGCGGCTTGATATTTGCCCTTGAGGGCGACCATACAACCGACCAATTTTTCCTTACGATTACTTTACCGTCTGGACGGAAACTGTATTACGCAAAGCCTTTTCTCTCCCCAAACCAATGGGGCAATGATTCTTTGCATTACTATGGCATGAACCAAACAAGTAAGAAGTGGGAAGTCATTGATACATACGGCGGGAAGCTCGTCGAGAACTGTGTACAGGCAATCGCCCGAGACTGTTTAGCCGAAAATATCGAACGGCTGGAAGCCGCCGGATTCCCGGTTGTGTTCCATGTGCATGACGAAGTTGTAATTGATGTGAAAAAGGAAAAGGCAAACCTTGACACGGTCTGCCAAATCATGAGCCAACCGATACCATGGGCGCCCGGACTTCCGCTAAAAGCTGACGGGTGGGTTGGAAGCTACTATACCAAAGACTGAAAGAAGGGATATTTTGGGCGCCTTCGTAGATTTAATCGGAAAACATTCTAATTTGTATTCAGAGACCGTAAAGGAGTGACTTCGACAAAATGCTCCAATATGACCGACAAATAACCATCAGTACCGGCAACAGCCGCAATGCAACGCGCTGGCCGGCACAGACTCTCTATTTATCTGACCTATATGATAAACTCCGTACGCCGCTGCGCGGTACAGAAACCCTCGATGTCTACCTCAAAATGTCAAAAGCCCAACAGGATAGCCTGAAAGACGTTGGCGGGTTCGTCGGTGGCATCGTCCATGGTGGTGGACGGCGCAAGGGTAACGCCATCGACGGACGCGATATACTAACCCTCGACCTCGACCATATCCCCGCCGGCGGAACAAACGACGTACTGCGCCGGGTGGACGGGCTTGGCTGCGGGTATGCTGTGTACTCGACCCGTAAGCACTCTCCGGACGCGCCTCGGCTGCGTATTATCCTACCGCTTGACCGTACTGTCACCGCAGACGAGTACGAACCCATCGCTCGGATGACCGCAAATCTAATTGGAATAGAAATGTGCGACCCGTCCACTTTTGAGGCGTCAAGGCTTATGTACTGGCCGTCCTGCTGCTCCGACAGTCAATACGTATTTACATATGGCGATAAGCCCTTTCTCTCTACTGACGGTGTACTGGCGATGTATCCTGATTGGCGCGATTATACTGCTTGGCCGCAGGTGCCGGGCGTGCAGGACACGCACAAGCGACTTGCTGCAAAGCAGGGTGACCCCACGCAGAAAAGCGGCGTAGTCGGCGCGTTCTGCCGTACATACAACATTTACGATGTTATGGAAAAGTTCCTGCCCGGCATCTATGAACCTGTTGACAATAGCTCCGACCGGTATACCTATACAGGCGGCAGCACCACCGGCGGCGCCATCGTGTATGATGATGGGGCGTTTCTCTACTCTCATCATGCGACCGACCCCGCCGGCGGAAAACTCTGTAACGCTTTTGACCTTGTTCGATATCACCTGTTTTCCAACAAGGACGACGAGGCAAAGCCCGATACACCGATAAACCGGTTGCCGTCCTTTACCGCCATGTGCGAGCTGGCCGTTGCAGACGCTACGGTTGCGGCGTTACTCAATAAAGAACGATATGAGAACGCCACCAAGGACTTTACAAACGATTCGGCGAGCGCAGAGAACGAGACCCCGGAGGATTGGATGAAGCTGCTGCAGGTAAGCCCTCAGACGGGTGTTCCGGCGAAAACCACCGATAATATCCTGATTATCCTCGAAAACGACCCGCTGCTTAAAGGCCGTATCCAATATGATGAATTCGCGAAACGCGGTATTGTTGCCGACACCTTACCATGGGATTTAAGCCACCCGGGACGGCGGACATGGAACGACAACGACGATAAAGGCGCACGCTGGTATATGGAGAAAATTTATGGTATCACCGGCAAGGATAAGGTTACGGATGCGCTCGGCCTGTGTGGGAACAACCATTCTTTTAATGAAGTGAAGGATTACCTGAACAGCCTGCAATGGGACGGTGTGCCGCGGCTCGACCGCCTTTTCATCGACTATCTTGGTGCCGCTGATACCGAATATGTTCGGGCAGTAACCCGGAAATCCTTTACCGCGGCCGTCGCCCGCGCACTAAACCCCGGCTGCAAATACGATACGATGCCTATCCTTACGGGACCGCAGGGGATTGGCAAGTCCACGCTGCTGAATAAAATGGGGCGCAAGTGGTTCACAGATGGCCTTAAAACCTTTGAAGGGAAAGAAGCTTGCGAATTAATTCAGGGCGTCTGGATCGTCGAAATCGGCGAACTGGAAGCCTTTAATAAATCAGAAGTAGGACGGATAAAGCAATTCCTCAGCCAACGCGTAGACCGGTTCCGTGCGGCGTATGGGCGCCATGTGCAGGAATGCCCGCGGTGCTGTGTATTCTTCGGTACATCCAATAACGGTGAATATCTACGTGACCCGACCGGCGGCCGGCGCTTTTGGCCGGTTGATCTGGCAATCACGCAGCCGACAAAAAGCGTTTTTAAAGACTTAGATAATGAGTTAGACCAGCTATGGGCTGAGGCGGTCACGCGCTGGAAACTTGGGGAGCCGTTGTATTTATCCGGTGAACTGGAAAAGGCCGCTAAGGAAGAACAGGAAAGCCACAGAGAGCATAGCACCCGCGAGGGTATCATAATAGACTTCCTTGAACAGAAAGTCCCGGAGGACTGGGATTCGTGGGATTTGCAGAGGCGGTTAATGTTCTGGAATGGCGGCGAGAAAAACCCGGAGCTAAAGCTGGTAGAGCGTCGCAAGGTGTGCGCGCTGGAGATTTGGTGCGAAGCGTTGGGAAACGACATACGGGCAATCAAAAATTCGGATTCCGCGGAAATCAATGCCATAATTGCAATGCAAAAAGGCTGGAAAAAACTGAAAAATACATCGCGGTTTGGCTACTGCAAGATGCAAAGAGGCTTTGAGAAATCGGGCTAAAAATATGTAACAATCAGATTGTTACATGAAAACGGGAATGTAACAATCGCAACAATCTGTAACAAACTTTGTTACGCTAAAGTTCCGTATAAATCCTAAACAAAATCCCATTTGTAACAATGTAACAATCTTTTTAATAATAAATATTAAATAGGTAATTTAGGCATACGCACACCCGCCTGACGCGCCTAACGCGCCTGATTTAATAAAATAATACGCGCGCGAGCGGGCGCGCGCGTTTCCAATATAATGCAAAAAATTTGGCTTTGAAGGGATGAAAAGCAAATGAGAGAATCAACGATAGAAGCGTACCTCCGCGATCGGGTCAAGGAACTCGGCGGTAAGGCTTACAAATTTGTTTCACCGGGTAATGATGGGGTGCCTGACCGGTTGGTTTGTTTACCGGGTGGACGAGTTGTATTTGTCGAGTTGAAAGCACCAGGCAAGAAGCCGACGAAGCTGCAGGAACGGCAGCATGAAATCTTAACAGGGCTTGGCCTAGATGTCAGAGTGATAGACTGCAAAGCGAATATCGATTGGCTGATTGCAGAATGGAAAGGCAGGTGATGCCCCATGATGTTCAAACCACACGGATATCAGGCATATTGCATTCAACGGATTATCAATGACGCTGCGCTTGGTCTGTTTTTGGACATGGGTTAGGTTTGGGAAAAACAGTTATTACCCTTACCGCTGTGAATGAGTTGAAATATAACCGGTTCGCCATTCGGCGGGTGCTTGTGATAGCCCCGAAAAAAGTCGCCGAAGCTACATGGTCGAAAGAAGCCGCAAAATGGGATCATCTGAAATTGCTGCGGATTATTCCGGTGTTGGGAACCCTCAAGCAGCGAATCCGGGCATTGAATACACCGGCTGATGTGTATGTGATAAACCGCGAAAATGTTCAGTGGCTGGTGGATTATTACCGCAACGATTGGCCCTTCGATATGGTGGTTATAGATGAGTCTTCCAGCTTCAAGAATCATCAGGCAAAGCGTTTCAAATCTCTTTGCTGGGTGCGCGGTAAGATTTCTCGTATCGTGGAGCTGACCGGTACACCGGCGCCGAACGGATTAATTGACCTATGGGCGCAGATTTATCTCCTTGACGGTGGCCAACGGTTGGGGAAGACGATTGGAGGATTCCGGCAAAGGTATTTCGACCCGGACCAGCGAAATGCGCAGCAGATATTTTCTTACAAACCGAAAGAAGGTGCCGGTAGCACCATTCAGGATAAGATTTCCGATATCTGCATCAGTATGAGTGCGAAGGATTATTTGGAACTGCCGGAAATTGTGTATGACGACATCCCGGTTAAGTTGGATGCAGCCGCACAGAAAGCGTATAAGAAGCTGGAACGCGATATGCTTCTGGAAGTTAACGAGGAAGAAATCACGGCGACTACTGCGGCGGTTCTCGGAAATAAGCTGCTGCAGCTTGGCAATGGCGCGGTGTACGGGGAGAACCACAAGGTGATAGAAATTCACAAATGTAAAATCGAAGCCTTCCTGGAAACCGTGGAAGCCTTACAAGGGCAACCTGCATTGGTGTTTTATAACTTCCAGCATGACAGGGACAGGCTGCTACAAGCACTTGCAAAATCCGGCTTACGAGTCCGAGTCTATCAGGGCCCGCAGGATGAAACCGATTGGAACAATCACAAAATTGATGCCCTTCTGGCACATCCGGCCAGCACCGCCTACGGACTGAATCTTCAGGACGGCGGTAATCACATAATCTGGTTCGGGCTGAATTGGAGTCTTGAACTTTACCAGCAGGCAAACAAAAGACTTCATCGTCAAGGTCAGAAGCAAAAGGTTTTTATCCACAACCTGATTGTGCAGGGCAGTATGGATGAGGATGTCATGGAAGCGCTGCAGGGCAAGAGTACTACACAAGACAGTCTACTGAAGGCTTTAAGAGTGAGAATCGAACGAGCAAGGGAGGAAAAATAATGACGTCGAAAGAATTTTTACAGCAATATCAGGATGCGAACCGCCAAATTAATGCGAAGCTTGACCAGATACATAGACTCCGCGAACTTGCAACGAAAACGACACAGAGCCTTATCCCAGACCGGGTACAATCATCCGCAGCCCAGGACAAGGTATCAGTTATTGTTGGAAAGATTGTGGACATGGAGCATGAAGTTGACTTGGAGATAGACCATCTGCAAGAAATAAAACACAAAATTGAGGTGGTAATCCAGTCTGTAACGGATGCCAAACAGCGAGCGGTTTTGACTCGCAGGTATATCAACGGTCAGACCTGGGAGCAAATTGCGGTGGATCTCAATATTTCTTATCAATGGGTTTGCGAGCTTCATGGTAGGGCGCTTCAAAAAATTTCAGAGCAGTTGATAGAAGTTGATACTCCGTCTGTGGTATAACTAAGCTGAGAAATTTTAGAAGAACGTCCGGCTGACCGGATGTTTATGAAATAATTACAAGTAAGGGACATGGCTCGCTTCCTCCTATTCAGCGCCCGGTTTGTTTCCTTTTTCCGGGCGCAAACTATGTCACCGGGCACGGAATTATCCGGGGCCTGCCGGGCCAGAGCCGGGCGGTGACGCCAAAGAAAAAGCAAAGGATTATTCGTCCTCTGCTTTACAATATTCAGCAATAAACTTCTTGATTTCCGCTGTGGGTGTTGTGCCGCGTTCCACACACTTGGCTTTGAACGTCTCCAAAACTTCTGGTTTTAAGTCAAGTGGAAACCGGACATAATGAGAGCGCAAATGCTTTTGCTGCGCCGAGTATTTATTTTTTTCGTCCGTTTCGTATCACCTCCACGATATCCCACACAAGGACGATAAATGCCAGCGTTAGAGCAACAATGCTTAATGGGTTGAAGCCGTCACGTATGGCTAATACAAGGTTTGCGAGGGCCAATGCAAGGATAGGGACACTTATAATATTCTTGCGCATATCCATTCCGATGAGGTATAATATAGGTGAGCTTGGGGAGCTTCTCGCTCCCCTCGCTTTAGCCCTTAAGCATCGTATAGATTGCTGAAGTTATTCCTGTTATGAGTGCGAGCCATTCAAGAATTTCTTTCAGCTTTTTTATCCGACGCTTTAGGGCTTTTCGTTTTCCCCCATCAGTTTACCTCCATTCTGATTATATTATATTCTATACGTACGTATAAGTCAATACTTTTTATAAAATTTTTCAGATATTTTTCCAAGTTCTGGCTGTGAAAAGCCAGGGCTTTTCTTATGCTTATTTAGAGGTGACAGTATGCTATGCAGTAAACGCTGCGTGTGGAATGAATACAGGCGGTGCGGAGTGATGTTCTGCATACTGCCATGTTGCGCTTATGAGAATTCA
>NZ_JAJUFJ010000025.1:0-3589 GCF_029266045.1 Caproiciproducens galactitolivorans
GAACCATTACGCAGGTGTCATATCCTTTTTGTCCATAATCATGACAAAATTGCTTTGCAGCCACCTGTCCGTGATTTGGGGCAGGAGAACCGTCCTTGTTTTTCGCGTTTGCGTCGTTGTCCAAACAGAATACAATCTTTCTGATATTAGAATATTCAGACAAAAAGCGGGCCAGAGCACGGTCGCTCAGCCCGCCTAAAGCTAGGTAATTGTGTTTTTTCCAGTTCTTATCCTTATGCAGACAGATAAAAGACATCAGATCAATCGGCGCTTCAAAAACGAACAGCCATTCCGAACCGCCAGAATAGTTGAAAAAATAGTCCTTCGATGAACCTGGTACGTCACGCCGATACGGTCGGTCAGAAAGTGTCCCCTTTTCGTGTGCCGACCGGGCCTTTCCAATCCTGTCATACCCGACGAATACGGCATTGTGAGTATTGCTGCTTTCATACAGGCTTCGCTGGTGGACAAAGAAGGAAATGATATCTGGGTCGATTTTTCGTTCCTGCATCAGATACGCATAGAGCCGTTTCATATTCCGGCTTTTCTGCGGCAGTTTGAACGGTTTCCGCTCCGGTGGCGGAGCCGTGTTTCGGCGTACCCTTACTCCGTGATAATCTTCCCCCCGCAGGGTTAGGACCGCGTCCGGAAACCGGCAGTTGTAGAAGGTACAGAGAAAATCAATGGCGGTTCCGCCTTCACCGGTGGCGTGTTCACAAAAAACATGGCCGCGAATCTTCACACTTGGATTTGCGGCCCACATCCACTCACTTCCGCTCCGCAGAACCTTTTCGCCCTTTGCTTCCAGAAATGACTTGATATCCGTGTGGGCAGCGCGGTCAATTTCCTCCTGGGTAAACTCCACATACTTTGACATTTCAATCCTCCTCTACATAGCCTGCTCCTGGTCATCGTATTTGTGTCCATGTTCTATCTTCCGCTCACGCTGTTTTTGCAGCAGCTTGCGGTCCTGCCGATACTTGTGTGTTGTGCTGTCTTTAATGCTGTCACCCATGCTTTGGCTGAGTGCCCGAAACAGACTCAGCACAGAGTTGACCGCCATGCCGGTTTCCATGACATGGATCTGATTCAACCGCTCCGCTGCGGATTCATTTCCTGAATCCGCAGCCATTCGATACCACTCTTTGGCTGCGGTAACGTCGCGTTTTACACCCAGCCCGAATTCCAGCATGATTCCGATTTTATACTGTAACGCGTCATCCGGTTCTTCGTGATTAAGTTTTACAAAGGCTTGAAAAGCCTTCGTGTAAAATTCACCGGCTCGGTTTTCATTCTTCATGACGCCATCGCCGGTTTGCAACATCCGCGCAAGCTGATACTGTGCGTGCGGGTCTTCCTTTTCCGCGCACAGCTCCAGCCATTTCGCCGCTTCCTTGGGATTAACATCTACACCTAACCCATGCAGATACATCCCAGCAATTCGTAATTCATCAGCGGCATTCGGCTGCCGCTTCTCCTGCTCTAAAAATTCTTCCAGTGCTTTGCGGTAGAGAATACCGGATAACTCCGTATCTCGTTCCATGCCCTGTCCGGCTGCACACATCTGCGCCAAACGGTAATCGGCATAGGGAACATTTTCTTTTGACGCCAATGTAAACCAGCTTGCAGCTGCAGAGCGGTTCTGTTCCACGCCGGTGCCGGTGTCAAACATTCTCCCGAGCGCATAATAGGCGTACCGGTCTTTACCTTCTGCGGCTGCTTTGTAGCAGTGCAGCACTTCAGAGTAATCCTGTGGAACGCCCTCACCACCGTAATACATTTGTGCCATACAGTAATTGGAATGGATATGACTGCCCTGTGCTGCCAACCGGTACCACCGGAATGCCTTTTCGTAATTCTGGTCGATACCCTCCCCGGAGTGTTCCATCCGACCCAAACAATACAGAAGGTAGGCTACGTCCTTACAACCGGAGTAACCTTCCTCAAACACTGTTCCATCTTCCACGTATTGTCCAATATCCAGCCCGTATGCCTTTTCCACGGAGCGCCGAAAATCCCAGTATGCTTCCAGGCAGTATTCCTTTCCCAGTTCTGGGTCTTTTTCAATACCGATTCCGTAAAGATACATTTTCCCAAGCTCATATTTAGCAAAGGAATGACCGCTTTCGGCAGCAAGGCCGTACCACATCATGGCCTGTCCATAGTCCTGTTCTACGCCTTTTCCATAAAAATACATCCGGGCCAGCTCATACCGGGCTTTCGCCAGTTCATATCCGGATTTTGCTGCACCATTCACTACTTTGTTCCAACAATCGCGGAATCGTTGCTCGGCAGAGCTGCATTGTTCTACCGGTTCAAAGTCGTCCTGGACATCCCAGTTTGCTGACTGTTCATAATCCGCCGGCAAACAATCCAGTTTTTCAGATGGCAGGGGGGCACAGAGAGATTCGTAAGAAAGCGGGGAAGAAAGGGACGATTCGTGCGCTCGGGCCAAGTTCACAGCTTCACGAATAATCTTGTTTCGAATAACCTGAAATTCGGATTGTCTTTCAAGAGGACCAATATCCTTTGGATTATTTCGATACATTCCCTGCAGCTCTTTGTGGTCCTCGCAGTAAAGACGGTAAAGTTCCTGAATCGCCGGTGTCTTTCCTAAATCAGCCATGATGTCATTAATCTGGCGGCGGAGCTGAAAATCTTTGATCCAGCCGTATTGTAGTTTCCCAGGGCGGTTCTTCAGAACATTCCCCAACTGCAACAGCTTATTACAGAGCGTGTCCATTTCTTTGTCACTGAACTGCCTTTCGGCATTTCGCGTAATCTCGGAAAGAATTTCATCCACTTGTTTTTTAATTCCCTCGCGCATTTCATCTTTATGTTCATAGATGTGATGGCGCTCATCCGCGAAGATCACTTCGGAAAATTCGGATTTCATTTGATTGATTCCCTCCCGGGTAAGTTTCCCGGATTTGGGATTGTCTGAAAATACAAGCAGATGAATGTGGGGATGGTGTGTAGTGTTGTGCATCCCGGCGTACCAGTACAGTTCCGATACCGGAATGTTGGAAGCCTTTGCGATGATGTCAATCTTTTGCATTATGAGATCGCGCCACGGCTTCTGAGTATCATACCCAAGTGCATCTGCATCCTCCCGACGTAGCGAAATGACATGCGTCCAAATGTTACCCTTACAGTTCGCAATTTCTTCTTGAGCCTTTTTAATATCCACTTCCGGAGCAGAAGAAAAAAGACCATGTTCTCCAACACGGTCAACTCCTGGACACTTTCCAACATACTCTACTAAGTTTTTTGCCTTACCTAAGTCAACTGCAAACCCCAGTCCAAACTCTGCAGCGTGGGAGATTAGTTCCGTCGCGTTGCCGATGGTTGGGTTTGCTTCAGCACCACGCTTTCCCGCGTGCCAACATAATTGACCAGGCCCATCGCTGCGTCCTTTGTCATGACATGTTTTCCGTCTGCCTTTTCTCCCACTTTGGCAATATGGAAATACCGGGAATTTAGTACAATTCTTGCGCCAGGCAATTTGATTCCTCCTAACTATAAAATAGAGCACAAATGGAATCCATTTGTGCTCGGAATCATATTTACTCTTTTGCTTATTTTCAAC